>JAGSGK010000109.1 GCA_023955215.1 Paracoccaceae bacterium | reverse complement strand
TTTGTTTTGGGTGGTGATGTGATCCGCGGCTTCGTGTTTGCGATGATCTGGGGCGTAATTGTCGGAACGTATTCCTCTGTGTTTATCGCCTCGGCCATTTTGTTGCGCTTGGATGTGAAACGCGATTGGTCAAAGCAAAATGCCAACGCAAGCGGCCAATACGCCAATATCGACGCCTAACATGGATGCCATCACTGCTACCCTCGCCATTGATGGGCTGTGGTGGATTTTGTTGGGCGCTGTTTTAGCAGGCATCGTGCGTGGCTTTACAGGATTTGGCACTGCAATGGTGTATTTGCCATTCGCCGGCGCTGTTCTTAGCCCTGTGAGCGCACTTCTCTCCCTTGTTACTATGGATATCTTTGGCCCCTTGCCGTTGGTGCCAAACGCGGCACGCAAAGGACATCCACGCGACATTCTTCGCATGGGGCTTGGCATGGTGGTCATGCTGCCCATCGGGATTTTCTTGCTCGGCCAGATGGAGGGCAACACCTACCGCTATGTCGTTTCCTTCGTCACGCTGGCCTGTGTTGTGTTGTTGATTTCAGGTGTGCGATACACCCGCCCCTTGACGCCACCTGTGATAATCGCAGCAGGTGGATTGGGCGGTTTCCTTGGCGGTGTTGCTGGCGTTCCTGGACCACCCGTGACCGTTCTGTATATGGCCAGCAGGTTGCCCGCGCAAACTGTGCGCGCCAATTTGATTTTGTTCCTTCTGTTGGCGGATGTATTAATATTTCCCATCATGGCGCTGCAAGGCATGCTCAGCCTACAGCCTATTCTTATTGGATTGATAATGTTGTTGCCCTACATGGCGGGCAGCGCGGTTGGGGTGGCATTGTTTGATCCAACAAAAGAACGTGTGTACCGTGTTGTGGCGTATATTGTAATTGCTGGCTCGGCCCTGATTGGCCTACCAGTCTGGATGAGCTAGGGGGTACAAATGCAAATGAGCGCTGTAAGATATGAAGATCAACTACCCGTGGATTCCTATGGGCCAGGATTTTTTCGTGTCCAAGAAACATTACAAGAAGGCGCGATGTTTCTAAATGCCGACGGTGTTTTGCCTTGGGGCGGATACGATGATCTTGCGCCGCTGATTAACTCGATTGAAAGCTATGACATTGTATTTGTCGGCACAGGCGCAGATATCGCGCCGTTGCCAAAGGACGTGCGAGCCACGCTAGACGAAGCTGGTGTCGCGATAGAGGTAATGTCGAGCCCGAGCGCCTGTCGGACCTACAATGTTTTGCTGTCCGAAGGCCGACGCGTCGCGTTGGCCGTTTTAGCAGTTTAAGGAATAATTCTTGAAACCCCTCGAAACTCAAAGAAATTGATCTAATTTGAAGCGTATGAAAATTTTACGAATATTTCCCATCGCAGCGGCCGCTTGTTTCCTAGCATCGATAAGCAACGCAGAGACCTTTTCATGTGTTTTGAAAGACACCCGAAACAGTGGATGGCTTCCGGATACTTTGGTTTTGAAACCAACAGCGATGAAACGATGGCCAAAACCTATGACCCGATCACGTATTCTACTTTGGGCGATTTCGCAGATGCGCGTGTTCAAGCAGGAAATTCTGTTCGTGTGGACCTGAAATGGGTCACTGGGCGCTATCAAAATGATAAGCAAGTCGCGAGCCGTGATTACCCAAATGCCGTGCCAACCAAAATTGAATACCGCGCAACGCTATTGCGCGGTGGTAATAAAATACTACTGCGCGCACATCCTGTTGGTATTGCGTCACAATTTTCTGCCAAAGGCGCATGCCAAGTTGTGAATGGCGATATTCGAGGTGTTGTTAAGCCGTAAACTGCCATTGCGTCGAAAACCACCCTTTCCCCGACAGCCAGAACCGATATATAGTTGAGTGGAAGCTGGCATTTTGGCCAGCGCGAACCCTTGAGAAAGAGGCAACAATGGCTTTTGAACTTCCTGATCTTCCGTATGCACACGATGCTTTGGCTGCTGGCGGCATGTCCGCTGAAACCATGGAATTCCACCATGACCTGCACCACAAAGCCTATGTGGACAATGGTAACAAACTGATCGCTGGCACCGAGTGGGCGGACAAGTCGATGGAAGACATCATCACTGGCACCTACGACGCATCTGGCGTGGCGCAAAACGGTATCTTCAACAACATCAGCCAATTGTGGAACCACAACCAGTTCTGGGAAATGATGGGCCCATCGGGTCGTGCGATGCCGTCTGAACTGGAAAGCCGCATCACCGATGCGTTTGGCTCTGTCGATGCTTTCAAAACTGAATTTGGCGCAGCAGGTGCTGGCCAGTTTGGGTCAGGCTGGTGCTGGTTGGTAGTTGATAAAGACGGTTCTTTGAAAGTGACCAAGACCGAAAATGGCGTGAATCCACTTTGTTTCGGCCAAACTGCACTGCTTGGCTGCGATGTTTGGGAACATTCCTACTACATTGATTTCCGCAACAAACGCCCTGTTTACCTGTCCAATTTCTTGGAAAATTTGGTGAATTGGGACAATGTGGCGGAACGTCTGTCAAACGCCTAATCCATCTGATTTAAGTTGATAAAGCCTCGCCTCATTTGGCGGGGCTTTTTCGTTGCGCAGATAGCCTGCGATTGATTCACGTCTTTATATTGGACGAGTTCATGGAGCTATCGCTGCCGTATCACAAACATTGAGAGCGCAACTGTGTCGGAAGCTTGTAATACGGGATCCGTAATGAATGCCGCTAACGGCAAGGACAAAATGCCGTTTGTCCGAAAGCAAATCTGCAAAGATGTTCTTCGGCGAGTGTTAGAAATTTAGTTTTCGCCAATCAAAGAGAGCAGTTCTGGTGTTGTTTCAACAACTTGGAACAATGCACGCAGGCTTTTATCGGCAAATCCAGATGCGATTTGATGTTCGATCAGCATCACAAGCGGATCCCAAAACCCTTCAATGTTCAGCAGATAAATCGGTTTCTTGTGAAGGCCAAGCTGTGCCCATGTCAGCACCTCAAAGAATTCGTCTAGCGACCCTGCGCCACCAGGTAGCGTCACAATGATATCCGCATTCATAAACATGACCTTTTTACGCTCGTGCATGTTTTCTGTAATCACAAAGGTCGAAAGATCGCGTTTGCCGACCTCCATATCCATCAAGTGAACTGGGATAACGCCAAAGGTTTCGCCACCCGCGGATTGGCACCCATTCGCCACTTCGCCCATCAGCCCGACATCACCAGCGCCATAAACAAGACGCAGGTTTTGGACCGCAAGACCCGCGCCAAGGTCTTTTGCTGCGGTTTTATAGGCAGGGTTTGTGCCAAAGCGGGATCCGCAAAATACACAGACGGATTTGGTCGGATTGTTTTTTGGCATGGGTCAGGTCTTTGTGATTGGGGTTTTGTGTTAATGAAGTTTCAGTGTATCACGGTTGCAACAAGGATAAATGCCAAACTGCGGGTCTGCAAAATCGATGTTGAAATGTTAATCATGTCTGCACCTCTAAGGATTGCCGCTGGCGCTTCCACTCTAGGCGCTGTTTTCGTTGTCGGTATTTTATCTGTGGGAACGCAATCGACCCAAATTATTGAGCCAATCGTTTCCGCGGTCTCGACTGTAGGTGTTGAGCAAGTCAGTGATCCAAAATCTTTAGTGCCAGATAACGTGGCGGGGCCAACGTTTGATCTGGTACGTGTCGATGACACCGGTTCAGCAGTGATTGCCGGCAGCGCTGAACCTCTTACAGACGTGGCAATTGTCCTAAGCGGAGATCAAATCGAAACGGTGCAGACGGACAATAATGGCGCATTTGTTGCGCTGTTTCAGCTGCCCCAAGCAGAGGCCGCGCTGACCGTTGGCTTGCAACAATTGCGCGGTGGCAGTGTGGTCGCGGTGTCTGTGCAAACGGTGCTGGTCGTGCCGCCATTGCCCGACGCAAATGAAGGCACTGCACCCACGATTGTTCTGGCGGATGGCGCGGGCGCCGAGGTTTTGCAAGGCGGAGCCCGCAGCGCACCCGAACTACCGACCGCGACCAATCCGTTGAGCCTTGATACGATTTCTTATGACAACAGCGGTGCCGTGGTTTTGTCGGGCCAGGGAACAGGCGCGCAATTTGTGCGTATTTACGTGGACAACGAACCGATCGAAACGGAATTGGTACCAAACGACGGTAATTGGCGTGTTGTGCTGCCAGAAATTGCGCAAGGACAGTATACCCTGCGCGTCGATGAGATAAACGATGTGGGTAGCGTTCAAGCTCGCGTTGAAAGCCCGTTTCAACGCGTGGCTCCGCAAGATTTACTGGCTGACGGAGCAACATCAACTGACACGGGCCGCGTGGTTGTTCAGCCAGGTCACACTTTGTGGGAATTAGCACAGGATACCTACGGTGACGGTGTGAAATACGTGCAAATTTTCCATGCCAATCGCGACACGATCCGCGATGCCAATCTGATCTATCCCGGTCAAATTTTTAAATTACCCGAATAAACCGCACGTAACGCGGGCCGTGGTCTGGTCAATCCCAATCGCGCGGCGTATTTACAGGTGTTCAGGAGAATACCTATGCGCAAAACCACCATAACAGATGCCGAGATTGACCGTAAAAGCGGGATGCGTACCATTCGCAAGGTCGCGCCTTATTTATGGCCAGCAGATAAATCTTCGGTAAAGGTTCGCGTTGTTCTGGCCCTGATTGTTTTGGTTTTGGCGCGGGTCATTTCTGTGGCAACGCCGTTTTATTACAAAGCTGCGGTTGATGCGTTGGCACCTGTTGCAGATGCCGCTGAGCCTGCGGTTTTGTTGGCGATGGGGGCGGTCGGATTAACGATTGCCTACGGTGTGTTGCGTTTGATGTCTGTTGGCTTCAACCAACTACGCGACGTGATTTTCGCCCGTGTGGGGCAACGCGCCCTGCGAAAACTGGCGTTGGAAACATTTGAACACATGCACGCGCTGTCGTTGCGATATCACATAACACGCAAAACGGGTGGATTAAGCCGAATTATTGAACGCGGTGTGAAGGGCGTGGAATTCCTGCTGCGTTTTATGCTGTTTTCAATTGGGCCGTTGATACTGGAACTGATCTTTATTTCCGCGATATTGTTTTTTGTTTTTGATGTCTGGTACTTGGCCGTCGTTGTGCTGACCATTGGGATTTACATTTGGTTTACGTTCAAAGTGACCGAATGGCGCGTGCAAATTCGTAAAGAGATGAATGACCAAGACACCGATGCGAACCAAAAGGCGATTGATAGCCTACTGAATTTCGAAACCGTGAAATATTTTGGCGCCGAACAGCGCGAAGCAATGCGCTATGACGAAAGCATGAAGGGCTATGAGGCAGCGGCGTTGAAAACCAACTATTCCTTGGCGTTTCTGAACTTTGGCCAATCTGTTTTGATCACGGCTGGCTTGGTGATTGTCATGGTTATGGCGGCGATCGGGGTGCAAAACGGCCAGCTGACGGTCGGTGATTTTGTGATGGTGAACGCCTATATGATCCAAATCACGATGCCGCTGAATTTTCTGGGGACGGTGTACCGCGAAATACGGCAAGCGCTGGTCGATATGGGCGAGATGTTCGATCTGTTAGAACAACCCGAGGAAGTGACTGACAAGCCAGATGCCAAGGCTTTGAAAGTGACGGGCGGCAGTATTCAATTTAAGGCAGTTGATTTTGGCTATGATGCGGACCGTCAAATCCTCAAAACTCTCGATTTAGAGGTGAAGCCCGGCCAAACGGTTGCGGTTGTCGGGCCATCTGGGTCTGGCAAATCCACCATCGGACGTTTGCTGTTTCGTTTTTACGATGTGAACGGTGGATCCGTGTCCATTGATGGGCAGGACATTCGCGATATCACGCAAACCTCGCTGCATGACGCCCTTGGTATCGTGCCACAGGATACCGTGCTGTTTAACGACACCATTGGCTACAACGTGGCCTATGGGCGCGAGGGCGCGACCCGCGATGAAGTTATTGCCGCCGCCAAGGCCGCGAAAATTCATGATTTTGTAGTCAGCTTGCCAGACGGGTATGAAACAACCGTTGGAGAACGCGGCCTAAAGCTGTCGGGTGGGGAAAAGCAACGGGTCGGGATTGCTCGCACCTTGTTGAAAAATCCGCCTATTTTGTTGTTAGACGAAGCGACCTCAGCGCTCGACACAGAAACCGAGCGCGATATTCAGGACAGTTTGCGCAGCATGGGGCAGGGACGATCCGTTATTACGATTGCACACCGTCTGTCCACGGTTGTGGACGCTGATAAGATTGTTGTGTTGGAAGATGGTCATTTGGTTGAACAAGGCACCCACGACGAGCTGTTAGAGCTTGGCGCGCGGTATTCCAGCATGTGGCATCGCCAATTGGCAGATGAAGACGAGGGCAACGCGCAGGTTGCGTAACTCTGAGCCTCTGGTGTGCATCATAGATGCGGGTCCGCTCCGCTCGGGGGATATTTAAGGCCAGAAGAAGGGTGGAGCAGCAAGTTTTATTCTGCGGCCTTCATTGCTGTGGCAGGTGCTGGAACCTCAACAAGTGGTTCTGGACCCTCTTCGATCACATCATCCCAAGTGATCTCTTCCAGCCACATTTGCTGTGTTGCACGCGATTGCGCACGGTTCAGCGCTACCTTTGAGGAATGCCCGGCGATCAGGGCCGCAACGAAGCCGCCGATCCATTTGGCGATAACTGTAAACCAAATGCGAAACGCGAGCAGGGATGGCGTGAACACCAGCGTTAGAACCGTCGCGATCCCCAAGCCAAACACAACGGCAGTGGCAAGTTGTTTCCACCACAGCGCGGTTGGCGCGTCGATGGCATAACCACCGTTGGCAAAATCAATCGACAAACCGTACATCATCGGAGCAAGACCCGCCATCGTTGTGACAGTGGTCAATAGAACAGGGCGAATGCGGTCTTCGGCAGTGCGCACAATGGCCTGAAGACGCGGCATGTATTGCGCGTATTCTTGATAGGTGTCGATTAGAACAATGTTGTTGTTCACCACGATCCCAGCCAGCGCAACGATGCCTGTTCCCGTCATGATGATCGAGAACGTCTGATCCATCACAAGCATGCCGATCAGCACACCTGTGGTGGAAAGGATGACCGCGAGCAGTACCAGAACAGAGTTATAAATCGAGTTGAATTGTGCAAGCAAGATCACAAACATCAGGCCCAATGCACCCATGAATGCTTTGCCAAGAAAGGCGCTGGATTCTTCTTGGTCTTCTTGATCGCCTTCCCATTTCCATGTCACACCTGTGGGCAGAACGGCTTCTTCCTCGAGCCATTTTGTGACGGTTTCGATGGCAAGTGGGCCGCTAAAGGGTTTGGCTCCAGCGGCATCGGCTTCAACAAAATTGCCTGTGCTGTCCACAAAAAGATCACCATTCACATCTGATTTCACATCAAAATAACGTTGCGCGTCGGACCTATCAATCTGTCCCAGTTTTTGAACGGGTGTGCGGGTGATAAAATTCGACAACGGGATCAGGCCCGATTGTGTACGCACGCGCAGCGTGTCGATTGTGGATAAGATGCGATCTTGTTCGGGCAAGCGAACGCGAATTTCGATTTCTTCGTCCGAGCTGTCGACCCGCATCGTATCGAGCAACAAGCCACGGGTAACCAGTTGTACCATTGCGCCCACAGACAGCACGTCCGCGCCGAAGCGCCCTGCGCGTTGGATATCAACGTCGATTTGCCAATCAATACCTGGCAATGGCCGCGTGTCTTCGATTTTTGTTAGGCCCTTGGTTTCCTCGAACTTAGCTCGCACATATTGAGCGGCTTGCATCAGATCGTCCCAATCTTCGCCCTTTAGGCGCAGATTAAGCGGCTTACCTGAAGCTGGCCCCATGGCCTGTTCGGTGACCTCTGCTTGGATGCCGGGAATGTCTTTGATGCGATTATTGACGTCGTTCAAGATGCCTTGGCCAGACCCAATCGGGCGTTCGCTCCAGTTCATCAGTTCGATCTGGACTTGGCCGATTGTATCAATCGGCGGAGAGGCACCGCTGGTGTTCTGGTTCAAACCGCCTTCACCAGCAAAGGCAAAGGTAGACTCGATGTAGGGAACATCGACAATGCTGGCCTCAACTAGTCTTAAAAGGCGGTCTTTTTCTTCAATCGAAAGGTTGCCGCGCGCGCGAACATAGACGTTTGCGCGTTCGGGTTCGGTGGTAACAAAGAATTCTACGCCTTTGGAGTTTTCGCCAAAATAGCTGAACACGCTTGCAACAAAGAAGGCGACCGCAACGATTGAAACGATCGGCATAATGGGGTTGCCCGTCAGGAAGTGGATGAACCAACCAAATGGCGAGCGGCGATATCCAGCGCGGATTTTCTTTTCTTTTCGGAGCGGCGTGATGGAACCGCCAGTGATTGAAAGCGCCATGCAACTGATGACAAATACCGGTGCCGCAGCCAGCATCGCTCCGCGCAGCATGAATAGGACGCTAACGAACAACAATGCGGCACTTGCGAAGAATAGAATGATCCGCAGGGACCAATGGAGTTTGGCGCGTAGTAAACTGGATGAACTTTCCAGCAGTGCCGACAAGCGGCCCGTGACGCCGCCAACAACGGGTAAATAAACCAGCGCGACCAGCAGGGAGGCAGACAGCACGAAGATCAGTGTGATCGGTAACATCCGCATGAATTCGCCAGGTACACCGGGCCAGAACAACATCGGCAAAAAGGCACACAAGGTTGTCGCGGTGGAGGAAATGATCGGCCAGAACATCCGTTTTGCAGCGGCGGCATAGGCGCGCATAGGCCCTGTGCCTTTGCTGATTTCCTTGTCAGCGTATTCGACCACCACAATGGCGCCGTCCACCAACATCCCGACCGCCAAGATCAGGCCGAACATAACCATATTTGAAATTGAAATGCCCGATAGGGCCATTAAAGCGAAGGCCAGCAAAAAGGACGTTGGAATCGCAAAACCAACGAGCAACGCGGAGCGCACACCGAGTGCTGCAAGAATCACGATCATCACCAACGCGACCGCGGTAAAAACAGAGGATTCCAACTGTCCAACCATGTCAGCGACTTGGTTGCTCTCGTCCATCGAAAAACTAACTTGGATCGAGTTTTGCAGCTCTTCTGGCCAATCTTCTTGGGCTTTTTCCACCAAAGCACGCACGTCCGTGACGGTGTTGATTAGGTTGAAACCTTTGCGTTTAACCACCTGCAACGCCACCGTTGTTTGGCCGTTGTAACGTGCTGTTCCTGTGCGATCTTCA
>JAGSGK010000296.1 GCA_023955215.1 Paracoccaceae bacterium | reverse complement strand
TGACGAACATCATCGACAACGCCGTTAAATATTCACCACACGAAACAGTCATTACAGTTACCCTAGAACGTAAAGGTGCAGAGGTCGTTCTAACCGTCGCAGATCAAGGGCCCGGTTTTGAGGCCGACAATATCGACGCGCTAACGGATCGTTTCGCGCGCGGGACTAATGTTGGGCAAACTGTTGGCTCGGGCCTTGGCCTCACAATCGCTAATGAAGTGGTCAAAGCCCATAACGGGACCCTTACCCTCACACAAAACACCAAAGGAAGCGGCGCATGCGTTACTTTATCACTGCCTGCTTAATCCTGTGGACCTCGATGGCCCACACCTATGAGATTGAAGCACAGACCGAATTTAGCGTTGAGGGTGCCACATCTACACTCAGTATCATTTCAACCACCGACACTGCGGTTTTCGCCCCCGTCATCGCCAACTTTCAGGTCGCCAACCCCCAAATAAATGTGACCTACACTGCCGCATCCAGCAGCCAAATAAACACGGCTATCGTTGAAGAAAATGCGCAGTTCGATATAGCGATATCATCCGCAATGGACCTTCAAACAAAACTGGCTAACGACGGCTATGCACAAGCTTTCGACTCGGGTTCCGTAGCGCTCGTGCCCGATTGGGGAACGTGGCGAAATAGCATTTTCGCCTTCAGTCAAGAACCCGCAACAATCGTATTGAACCGCGCCGCTTTTGAAGGGCAGAAAATCCCCCAAACCCGCGCGGAGTTGATCACATTGCTGCGCAGCCAACCAGAAAAATATGAAGGCCGCATAGGCACCTATGACGTGCGCACATCAGGATTGGGTTACTTATTCGCAACCCAAGACAGCCGCACGTCAGAAACGTTTTGGCGGCTGACAGAGTTGATGGGGCAGCTAAAGGTCAAGCTATACTGTTGTTCGTCTGACATGATCGAAGATGTCAGCACTGGCGAAATTACGATCGCATACAATGTACTGGGAAGTTATGCAGCGGCCCGCGATGACTTGGCCGAAAAGATTATAATCATTGAGCCTCAAGACTACGCGACCGTAATGTTGCGAACCGCACTGATCCTAAAAGACAGTAAGGCACAAAGAGCGGCGGGTTTGTTTATGGATCATTTGCTGTCAGAAGCGTGGAATGACCAACCCATAAACCAAGGTCAAAACTTGCGGCGTATCCCCCTAGGGCCCGGCCTGTTGGTTTTCCTTGATCGTTTGAAACGGCAACAGTTTTTACAAGAATGGAGCAGCGCCATTTTTCAGTAGCGCGCTACTCGTGTGAAAACTATCGAAATGCTCAGCGTTTTTCGAGAAACGCGCAAGCATCCAAAATCGCCTCAGCCAGCCCATCGAAAAAGCCAATACCGCTGACATCGATCAAGCTTGTAGATTGCTCGGTATCGCTGCCAACCGGCTTCGTGACAATACGCGAACTTGGTGAAGCAACCAATTCACGGTAACTTGCGCCCGTGCCATGCTTCAAAACGTTTACAGCAAGATAGTACTGGTGAATGCGGTCAGCCAAATCTGGATTTTTAGCTTCCATCAGAAGCGCCTTCAGCTTTCGCGAAAACGGCCCGCGCTTGAAATTACGCTGCATGCGCGATTCAAATAGCGAATAGATGTCGACAACTGCCGCTTCCATTCCACTCAGCAGCTCGCTTAGCTCTTCCGATGCGTCCTCTGACGTGCCCTGCTCAGCAATCAACGTTTCGATCTCAGCTACACGCTGCTCAGACGCTTTAGCCTTGGCCTGTGCGTCCGCAACCAGTTCAATCACGCTTTGTGTAGCTTCCATCGATCATTCTCCATTAGGTATCACTCCCATAAGCTATGCAGCCCAGAATGATAGTGGTCCCCTTATTTAATCTTACGCCATGCCGCCTTCGATCAAACCGGTCGCGATCTTTGCATAAGCTTGTGCCATCGGACCGTCACCCGCAGCGATAGGCGTTCCACCATCACCTGCAAGGCGTGTGTCCAAATCAATTGGCAACGCGCCCAACAGCGGGACACCCATCTTGTTTGCCTCAGCAGCAACACCGCCGCTGCCGAATATTTCGTGCTCTGATCCACAATCAGGGCAAACAAACATGGACATGTTTTCGATCAAGCCAAGAACAGGCGTTTTAAGCGTCGCAAACATATCCAGCGCTTTACGCGCATCAATCAATGCAACATCTTGAGGTGTTGAAACTACGATGGCCCCTGTCAGCTCAGACTTGGTGCACAACGTCAACTGAACGTCGCCAGTGCCCGGTGGCAGGTCGACCAACAAAACATCCAACTCACCCCATTCAACTTGACCCAGCATCTGCTGTAGGGCCCCCATCAACATAGGGCCACGCCAGACAACTGCCTTACCCTCTTCCATCATAAAGCCGATAGACATCAAAGTAACGCCGTGGGCATGCAATGGAATGATCGTTTTGCCATCCGGCGATGCAGGGCGTTTATTGATCCCCATCATCCGAGGTTGGGAAGGGCCGTAAATGTCTGCATCCAGCAAACCAACCTTGCGGCCCTGTTTGGCCAAAGCGACGGCAAGGTTGGATGAGACTGTGGATTTCCCAACGCCCCCTTTACCTGACCCAATCGCCAAAATACGTGCAACGCCCGAAGGTTTGGTTGGCCCCTCTTGCGGCTTTGGATGACCACCAATCTTAAGGCTCGGTGGTGGGGCCTTTGCAGCAGCGGGCCCGTGCGCCGTCAGCGCCACAGTCACCTTAGAGACGCCATCCAGCTCCTCTACGACAGCTTCAGCAGCTTTTCGCGCTGGTTCCATCTGAGCAGCCACCTCGGGGCTAGGAGCCTCAATAACGAATTGCACCACATCTTCATTGATAGAAACCGCACGGATCATGTCACGACTGATCAACGTTTCGCCATTTGGCAATTGAACACGGCTCAAAGCTTCTAAAACTTGTTCTTTGGTGACGGACATTTTGGCACTCCCATTGCGTACATCCCTAATTGGCCTTTTTGACCAAAAGGACAAGGCCGCATTGGGGCGACGCTAGGGACAAATCCTGACTTACGAAAGCTGCGACAATATCCCTGCAGTTGGTCAGCAAGAACTGGCCAATTTGGCAGCCTTTCCAAAACGCACAATTTATCGTCAATGCGCTCAAAACTTGTTACCGCTAACAGCCATGCAAATTGTGCATACCGGAAATGCCGATCTGTCTGTTGTGCCAACGCTCAAATCGACTATCTCTCCATCAACACCAACGAAGACAGACTAACAATCGACTGTCTAAACCGACCACTAAGACGCAGTCCCGAAAGGACAAGATATGACATACTTTACAGATACAGCCGCCAACGCGACTTTG
>JAGSGK010000274.1 GCA_023955215.1 Paracoccaceae bacterium | reverse complement strand
GCAGCGTTTCTATTATGAAATCAACAGCGTGCTGATCTTGCAATGGCATTGTAGGGTCAGGCAAACTTGGGCCATCCAGCCCTGTTTTTCCGTGGACATGTTCCGCAGTCACAAGCTGGCGTCCCATTGGCCGATCACAACCTGCAAAAACCGGTACATCAGTTTTGCCAGCCAATTCGCACACGATCCGGGCGTTCTTCTGGGTCAATTCAAGCGGTACATTGCCCGCAACAGCAGTGATCCCAAGAACGTCCATGTCTTCAGGGCTGGAAAGTGCCAAAAGAATAGCAACAGCATCGTCCTGTCCGGGGTCCGTATCGATAATGATCTTACGTGGAGGCATGTCAGGATCCGTGGGTTAAGTTGGTTCAATTCGATGAATAGATAAGCGGTTCAAGCGGATAAGTTAAGGAAAGAAGTCGTCGCTTACTTCGTTGTGCCGCTTTTCCGCTCATCAACCTTAACGGCGTCCCAAAGAGCGTCCATTTCAGCAAGGTCACTTTGAGCGGGTGTTTTGCCCATCTCGGCCAGTTTGGCTTCGACACCTTCAAAACGTCTTGTGAATTTAGCGTTTGCAGCGCGCAACGCTTCTTCGGGCTCGATCTTGAGGTGACGTGCTAGGTTGGCCATAACGAACATCAAATCGCCAAACTCTTCAGTCATTTCTTCGTGGGTTAGCTCGTCACGTGCCTCCACCAGTTCAGCAGCTTCTTCTTGGATTTTATCGATTACTTGATCAGTGCTTGGCCAATCGAAGCCGACGCGCGCTGCGCGGTTTTGCAGTTTGTAGGCGCGAAGGAGGGATGGCAGGCCAACCGCAACGCCGTCCAATGCGCCGCCTTGCTTTTTACCGGCACGCTCGGCCGCTTTGATGGCTTCCCAATCGCGTGTTTGCTGTTCTGCAGACTTATCGCGGGATTCATCGCCAAACACATGCGGGTGACGGGCAACCATTTTATTTGAAATAGCGCGGACAACGGATTGGAAGCTAAAGTTCCCGTCCTCTTCGCCCATTGCGGTATGATAAACTGTTTGAAGTAACAGGTCTCCCAATTCGCCCTCAAGTTCCGGCCAATCCTTGCGCTCAATCGCGTCGGCCACTTCATAGGCTTCTTCGATCGTGTAGGGTGCAATCGTATCAAAAGTTTGTTCTATGTCCCATGGGCACCCGTTTTCGGGGTCTCTTAAGCGGCGCATGATCTCTAGTAGGCGCTCAATTCCAGCATCTTGGTCGTGTATCAGTCTATCGGCCATTGCAGCGCCCTCGTGTTCAGTGTTGGATGCATTTGAGCGACATAAGGCAAAGGAGTCCACCCATGGCAATCGTTAATCGTATCGCAGGTTACGCCGATGAAATGACCGGATGGCGCAGGCATTTGCACACGATTCCAGAATTGGGGCGCGAGTGCTTCAAAACTGCTGCTTTTGTTGAGGAAAAATTGCGCGAATTCGGTGTTGACGAAATTCAAACGGGATTTGCGACAACTGGTATCGTTGCAATTATTAATGGCCAAGGGAGCGGGCCGACAATTGGTTTGCGTGCCGATATGGACGGCCTGCCGATTATCGAAACAACAGGCTTAGAGTATCAGTCAACCCACGAGGGCCGTATGCATGCTTGTGGCCATGACGGACATACAACGATGTTGTTGGGTGCTGCAAAATACCTATGCGAAACACGTAACTTTTCTGGCCGTGTTGCCTTGATCTTCCAGCCTGATGAAGAAGCAACTGGCGGCGCGGAGGCGATGGTTGAAGAGGGTATTCTTGATACCTTTGATATCTCACAAGTTTACGGGATTCATAACATGCCAGAGATGCCAGTCGGTAATTTTTACACGACATCGGGTCCGTTGATGGCAGGCGCCGATGTGTTTGATATTAACATTAAAGGTCGTGGCGGTCATGGGGCGATGCCCCACGACACTGTTGATCCGGTTCTGACTGCCTGTTCCATTGCGCAAGCCATTCAAACAATTGTCAGCCGCAACTTGAACGCGTCCGAACGCTTGGTGATCTCTGTCACACAAATCCATACAGGTTCAGTAGACAATGTTATTCCAGATACCGCATACATGAACGGGACTGTGCGCAGCTTTACTCCGGAGGTACGCGATCTCGCAGAACGGCGTTTGAGAGAGATTGTTGCTGGCCAAGCCGCGAGTTATGGTTGCGATGCCGAGGTCGTTTACAGCCGCGGGTATCCCGCGACCTATAACTCTGCCGAGGGTGTGGTGGTGGCAACCAAAGCGGCGCGCGATGTATCTGGCGGTGAGGCGGTCGTCGACGATTTCGAACCGGTTATGGGGTCCGAGGATTTCTCTTACATGTTGGAAAAACGCCCAGGCGCATATTTGTTCATGGGGCAGGGCCCAAGTGCAGGTCTTCATCATCCTGAATACAATTTTAACGATGATGTGGCACCGGTTGGTGCATCATTTTTTGCGCGCTTGGTTGAGACAGCGCAACCAGTTAGGAGCTAAGCATGGGACTTGAGGACGCGAAGGAACAAGTTGATCATGCATTCACGCGCGAAGATTTACGAGGGCTGACAAACGAAAATACCTTTGGTGGGGCGTTGTCGTTTTTGCGCCGTCGTTACACCAAGGATCTGACTGGGGTTGATATCGCGGTAACCGGTATACCTTTCGATCAAGCGGTTACAAACAGGCCGGGCACACGTCTTGGACCCCGTGCGATCCGTGAAGCATCCGCTTTACAAGCACCTGATGCCGTCTATGGATGGCCCTTTGATCCGCTGACAGAAACCGCGATTGTGGATTACGGTGATTTGGCATTCGATTACGCCAATATCCCTGCGTTTCCAGCCGCCTTGACGGACCATATCCGTGGCATTTTAAATGCAGGCGCTGCGTCGATTGCACTGGGTGGTGATCACTATATCAGTTTCCCGATCCTCAAGGCCTATGCCGAAAAGTATGGCCCAATGTCTTTGATCCAAGTGGATGCCCATACGGACACTTGGGCTGACGACAACATGGACCGCGTCGATCATGGCACGATGTTTTATAAAGCGGTCAAAATGGGATTGGTGGATCCTGCACGGTCAGTTCAAATCGGGATCAGAACGCATAACGAAGACACATTGGGCGTCAACATCATTGATGCGCGCGAGGTCCATGAAATCGGTGCTGCAGAAGTTGCTCGACGAGCCAAAGAAATCGTAGGCGACCATCCAACCTACCTGACGTTTGATATTGATGGTTTGGACCCAGCCTATGCGCCGGGCACGGGCACGCCCGTTTGGGGTGGCTTAACATCGGCCCAAGCGGCTGTGCTGCTGCGCGACCTCGCTGGGATCAATATCAAAGGCGGGGATGTGGTCGAGGTTTCGCCCCCCTTTGACACTACAGGGGCCACCGCGATCGCAGGCGCACATGTCGCGACAGAGCTTTGCTGCTTGTTGGGATGGAGATTGCGCAATGGCGGATAAAAACCAACCAATCAGCGGTAATGACCTCGCGCGATTTTCAGGCCCCAATACATTCATGCGCCTACCATCTGCCAATGATTTGGCTGGATTGGATGTCGCGGTTTTGGGCATCCCTATGGATATTGGAACGTCTTGGCGGTCAGGAACACGGTTTGGACCAAAAGAAGTTCGCGCTGAATCCGCAATGCTACGTCCATATAACTTGCAAACAGGTGCTGCACCCTTTGACAGTTTGCAGGTGGCGGATATTGGTGATTTGGCAATCAACACTTTTTCTCTGAACCAAAGTTTGTGCATTATTAAAGATAGTTACGACGCGATCCTAAAGTATGATGTGGTCCCAATGGCTATTGGCGGCGATCACTCAATCACCTTGCCGATCCTGCGCGCAATTGCGAAACGCCACGGTCCGGTCGCCCTGGTTCATATTGATGCACATGCTGATGTGAATGACGAAATGTTTGGAGAACGCGAAACACACGGCACGGTGTTCCGCCGCGCTTACGAAGAAGGGTTGATAATTCCGGCGAAAACTTATCAAGTCGGGT
>JAGSGK010000106.1 GCA_023955215.1 Paracoccaceae bacterium | reverse complement strand
CGCTCAACTGTTGCGATCCAGATGCTGAAAGAAGCAGGGCTTCCGTACATTGTTGTCCTAACGCACCCAACAACAGGCGGCGTTACTGCCAGTTATGCAATGTTGGGCGATGTGCATATCGCTGAGCCAAACGCGTTGATCTGCTTTGCTGGTCCACGTGTGATCGAACAAACCATCCGTGAAAAATTGCCAGAGGGGTTCCAACGTGCGGAATATCTATTGGATCATGGTATGCTGGATCGTGTGACGCCGCGTACTGAGATGCGCGGAGAATTGATCACGATTGTGCGGATGCTGATGGGCATGAGCCCAGAGATCAAAGGTGATTTGCCAGCACCAGAGCCAGAAACAGCTGACGCCGAAAAATGAACGGAACAGCATCTGACGCAATTCTTGCGCGTATGATGGCCTTGCACCCAAAGATCATTGATCTGACTTTGGACCGTGTTTGGCGTTTGCTTGAGGCCTTGGGAAATCCCCAAGATGATTTGCCACCTGTGATTCATATCGCCGGAACCAATGGTAAAGGATCGACCCAAGCGATGATCCGCGCCGGACTGGAGGGTGCGGGACAACGTGTTCATGCGTATACGTCCCCGCACCTTGCGCGGTTTCATGAACGTATCCGAGTTGCAGGTTCATTGATCACCGAAGATGCGCTGACGGATATTCTGGACGAGTGTTACGCGGCCAATAACGGTGAGACGATCACGTATTTTGAGATTACGACCTGTGCTGCAATCTTGGCGTTTGCCCGTACTCCTGCAGATTACACTTTGCTTGAGGTTGGGTTGGGTGGTCGCGTTGATGCGACTAATGTTTTTACCAAACCTGCACTTACAATCATTACACCTGTGTCGTTCGATCACCCGCAGTTTTTGGGAAATACGGTTGCTGAGATCGCAGGTGAAAAGGCCGGTATTTTGAAGCGCGGTGTGCCTGCGATCATAACGCGCCAACCCGACGATGCGATGGAAGTCATTGAGGCGCGCGCTGAACGTTTGGGTGCGCCAATGCTTGTTCAAGGCCAACATTGGGATGCATGGGAAGAACGCGGTCGTTTGATTTATCAGGATGAAACGGGCCTATTGGATTTGCCGCCCCCTGCATTGATGGGTGCGCATCAATTCCAGAATGCTGGAACAGCAATAACAGCGTTGCGCCACTTTGGTTTTGGTGAAGATGCCTGTGAAGCGGTTCCAACAAATGTGACGTGGGCTGCACGTATGCAAAAGTTGTCCCATGGTCCATTGATTGATGCGGCACCTGATGCAGAATTCTGGCTGGATGGCGGTCACAATGCTGCTTGTGCTGGAACGTTGGCGGAAACGTTGACGCGATTGCCAACGCGGCCAACTCATCTGATTTGTGGGATGCTGAACACCAAAGACATCAGTGGTTATTTGGAGCCATTGGTGCTGCACGCTGCAAGTCTGACCGCGGTCTCCATTCCCGATGAGGTGAATACTTTACCTGCAGATGTAACTGCAAAGGCAGCGCGAGATGTTGGCATGGATGCGGATGAAGCGGATAGCGTAATGTCAGCAGTTGAGGCGATTTTAGCCAGGCAATCTGATGCGCGAATTTTGATCTGTGGGTCACTTTACCTCGCCGGAGCTATCCTGCGCGAGAACGGTTAGTTCTTTTCCCAATCTAGGCCGATTCATCAGGATGTTGACCCGCGTGGGCCGATTCGCGTATATGTAGATTAATCTACAATAAAACGGGTGGCCTGAAGCTGCCTGCATGGTTCCTGGGGGAAGCAGTATGAAACGGCGCGAAGAAAATGCGTCCTTGTTTGACGGATCTTTTGGTTCGACCCAACAAGGCTATTCTTCAAACATGAAGTTGATGATGATCGTAGCGGCATTCTTGATCGTTACGATTGGGCTTATACTGATACAACCAGATCCCACACCAAATCGATTGGCTGGTGACGAGGGCGAACTCACAGAGATGACCAAGTCGGCTGCTTTGATTGATGCGCCATCGGCCACGTATTCAAATTCTGAAGCGGCTGTCACACGCTCTGAGACATCGTTGTTGTCTGTTGGTGGCGCTGTGCGTTCCGAAGACGTTAGCAAGTTGTTGCGCCAACCTATTCGCCTGAATGGCTCCAGTCGAGATATTCGTGCGTTATCACGCGATGTCTTGGCTAAGTTTGGTTATAGCGTTGGTGCAGATGATCGCTTGCATGGACTTCTTGTTCAGGCATTGGCTGAAGGTCAGTCTGACGCCTATATCGATGCATTGCTGAATTCTGCGGTGACACGTGGCGACTTTAGAGCGCCTGTTGCACTGACGATGTCATCGGGCCGTTTCAATACGGATGCTTTGCTTCAAGAGCTGGTTGTTCAGTACAACAATTAAGCTAGCTGTCAGGCTGTTTGCCCCATCCATCACTTTGCATTTCGCGTAACCGCGACGCGGTGCGTTCAAACTCGAACGTTCCTTCGCCTTCTAGATATAACATTTCTGGGGATGCGGCGGCTGAACAGATCAGGCGAACGCGTGCCTCGTAAAGAGCATCGATGAGTGTGACAAAGCGTTTCGCCTCGTTGAAGTTATCGCGCGAGAGACATGGTATATCATCGATCAAAAGAACTTTAACTGCTTCTGCTACTGCCAAGTAGTCTGCCGGTCCCAACGGTTTGCCACACAGCTCGAAAAATCCTGTACGGGCTATGCCATTGCGAAACTGGGGTAGGATGACATCACGACCTTTGACGCGCAGTGTCAGTGGTTCTGACGGGCCACCAGTCAGATCATTCCACACACTGTCCATGGCGGCGTGAGCTTGCGCATTGGACGGCGTGAAATAGACTTGGGACCCTGAAAGACGATCTTGTCGATAATCTGTCGGGCTGACCAATTCCCAAAGGTTCATCTTGTCTTTGATCAGATCGATGAAGGGTAGGAACGCTTCGCGGTTTAATCCGTGTTTGTATAGATCATCGGGCAGGCGGTTAGAGGTGGTGATGATAACAACCCCAGCATCAAACAATGCCTCAAACAGGCGACCAACGATCATAGCATCTGTGATGTCTGTGATCTGCATTTCATCAAAGGCGAGCACTTTTACCTGTGCTATGACTTCAGCCGCGACAGGTGCAATTGGATCGTCGACACCAGTGGCGCGAGCGGCATGCATTGAGGCCTGAATTTCCTGCATGAAGGCATGAAAGTGGACACGCCGGACCGGCACATCACCGAGGTTCTGTGCAAATAAATCCATGAGCATTGATTTACCGCGCCCAACCCCGCCCCATAGGTAAAGACCCATTGGTGGTTCGGGAGCTTTGCGAAACCAACCTGTTTTGACCGGTTGAGATACCTCAGCACGGATACGTTCGAATTCCGGTAAAACGGCTTCTTGTGCGGGATCGGAGTTTAGGGTCCCGTCCGCTATTAGATCCGCATAAATTTGGGTTAAGGTGGTCATATGAAGGACATACATTGGGCGCGGATTTATTGAAAGATCGCTGTTGGTGATGGGTTCATAATAAATGCTGAATTGACCTGTGGGGTATTAGGCGTAACGTGGCATCAAAAAGCGAAAGACGCAGATGCAAAAACAGACATCCATAATGAACCCCGTCTTATTGGTGGGCTGTTTGATCATCATGGTCAGCTTTGCAGTGCGCGCGTCCTTTGGCGTTTTCCAAATTCCAATCGCTGAAGAGTTCAATTGGCTGCGCAGCGAGTTTTCCTTGGCTATTGCGATTCAAAATTTGGCATGGGGTATTGGGCAACCGATATTTGGGGCGATTGCGGAAAAGATTGGTGATCGCAAAGCAATCATTATTGGTGCGCTTGTATACGCCTTGGGCATGGTGATGTCCGCCAATGGTGTGACGCCGGGTGAGCATCAAGCCTATGCGTGGCTTGTTGGGTTTGGGATTGCAGGTACGGGTTTTGGCGTGATCTTGGCGATCGTTGGCCGTGCGTCTTCGGATGAAAATCGATCGATGTCTTTAGCCATTGCTACCGCAGCTGGCAGTGTTGGACAGGTGTTTGGTGCGCCTTTGGCTGAGTATTTGATGACACTGATGACATGGCAATCGGTTTTCATGGTTTTCGCTGCCGCCATCGTTTCCTTGATATTGGCACTGCCACTGATGCGTGCACCGGTGATGGTAAGCAAAGCGGAATTAGAAGAAAGCCTTGGCAAAATTTTGATCAAAGCCTTCAAGGATCCATCTTATACATTGATCTTTCTAGGGTTCTTTTCTTGTGGCTATCAGTTGGGGTTTATCACGGCGCATTTCCCAGCATTTGTGACTGAAATGTGTGGTCCGATCATGGCCGGTGGTGTGCTGCATAGCATGGGTATCACAACGACATCTGCATTGGGTGCAATCGCAATTTCATTGATCGGTGCGGCTAACATTTTTGGTACTTTGGCTGCTGGGTGGGCTGGCAATCGATACTCCAAAAAGCATCTTTTGGCGGGTGTATATCTAGGTCGAACAATCATTGCAGGATTGTTTATCTTGCTTCCTATTACGCCGCTTTCAGTTGTTATTTTTTCAGTGGCGATGGGCTCACTCTGGTTGGCAACGGTGCCGTTAACGTCTGGTTTGGTCGCACACATTTACGGTGTTCGTTATATGGGAACGCTGTATGGCATCGTGTTCTTCAGTCACCAGTTGGGCAGTTTCCTTGGCGTTTGGTTGGGTGGTCGCCTTTACGATATGTACGGCGATTATACTGCTGTTTGGTGGATTGGTGTGGGGGTGGGAGCCTTCAGTGCGATTGTACATCTGCCAATCCGCGAACGCCCACTTGTAGTCGCCGCTTAACTTTGTGCAGACATAGCTTTGCGAATAATTTCTAACACTTGCGTTGCGTGGGTATAGGGCAAGCCATGGCCCGCATCGTCTACGATCACTTGCACGGTCGTTGGTGACCAGCTTGTTAAAGTGTCAGCGGCCGTAAGTGGGATTACTGCATCGTCGCGCCCCCAGATGGCTAGCACCGGAAGACCCGCATGGTGAATTGCGTTGTGTTCCTCTTGTTGGGATTTTCTGAGCAATCCGCGCAGGCTAGACAACACTGCAGGCACAAAACCGCGATGGCGCAACTCGCGTTCTTGTTGATCAGAGATTCTGGGAACATGTGTGGGCAGTTTTCGTTCTGCCTGAATGCCTTTGCGCAATTCGTTTGGGTAGAACGCCAGCATCAGCCAATCACCAATAATTGGTCTGCCCACGATGAACTTCACAAGTTTTCCAGATACAATTTCCAATCCAGCTGGTGCTAATAAGACCAATTGGCCGATACGTTCAGGCTGCGTTGCTGCAAAAGCCGATGCAATGGCCCCCCCCCATTGAATAGCCAACAATTGAAATTGTGCCTGTGATGTCTTCGTGCCGTAGAAGGTCATTTAACTGTTGTGTAAAGAAGGCCTCGTCCTGTTTGCCTCTTGGCCTGTCGGAGTACCCGCGACCGTACAAATCATATGTTAAAACGCGGCACCCCATCAATGCTAAGCCTTTTGATAAACTGCCCCAAACGATCGATGGAGTTGTTAAGCCGTGAATGCATACAACGATTGGTCCACGTTTTGGGCCAAACCATTCGTAATGGGTGATCCCCTGTGACAGCTGCGCGAACTGACCAGAAGCAGTGTCGCGTTCAGTCGAATTCATAGAGCTGCGCGTCAGTTCAATCATCAAAGGGATTGCGATAAAGGCACCTAATATCAAGCAGCTCCACATCACTGCTTGGCTCTCCAGCGATCCAAAATATAACGGCTGGTCATCAGATCGAGATGTGCGCCACCACCGTTCTTGAACAAAGTAATTTCGTCGTCCGACTGGCGGGTGAAATTTGAAATATTATAGTAGTCTGCAACGATATCGTTGGCCGATATTGCGCCCGCCTCAGTTGGTATTTTAACTTCACCGATGTGGCCGACAGTTGTGTCTAGGCTGTCTACAAAAATGCGTGAGCGCTGTAGTGCTGCATCGTCCACTTCGCGCATGTCCGGACGGTATGCGCCGATAAGGTCGATGTGTTGGCCTGCTTGCAACCACTCGCCTTTGATTAATGGTTGGGTCGACATGGTCGCGGAGGTTACGATGTCTGCGTTGCGCACTGCCTGCTCTAAATCGGTGGCAACAGAAAGTGTGGGGCGTTCGGCTGCCATCAACTCAGCGTTTTTTGTTGTGCGGTTCCAGACTGTGAACTGGGCGTTTGGAAAGGCCGCACTGTATGCGTCATGCAGCGAGCGGCCTACCGTGCCTGCGCCTACAATCAAAATGTTACGACTGTCAGGACGCGCGAGGCGGCGTGCCGCTGTTATGCTGTCGCCAGCTGTTTTCCATTTGGTTACGAGATGAAAATCAACGATGGCTTCCAAAGTACCGTCGGTATCAGAGTACAAATTCACGCCGCCGTTGACCACCGGTTTAGATGCAGATGGATTGTTTGGAAAAATAGTTGCGGTCTTAACGGCGATGCCCAGTCCATCGATCCAAGCCGAGCGGCTTAGTAATGTGTCTGAGCCACGATACAAAAATGTGTCTCCAATTTCTGCTTTGGGTAGGTTGTGCCCTGCAGCTAATGCATCGGTTAAACCAATCCAGCCAAGGAGCGCTTCTCCTTCTTCAAATGGAATAAACGGAACAGCGGTCATTTTGCTTCGGCTTTGGTCAATAGCCCTTCAGCCACAAGGCGATCTGCCCAACCCTGAGGGTGTTCAAACAAATGCGTTTTCCAACCGCGTGCATCGGCGGCGACGATGTTGTCGGTGCGATCATCCGCAAAGATCAATTCGTCGCCAGATAAACCAGAACCATCTTCGAGCATTTGGTAAATCAATGCGGCTGGTTTGATGACACCCATATGACCAGAGATAAAATCACGGTCAAATTTGCGCATGAACGGGTATGTCTTTGCCGCCAGATCATAAGTCTGAATACCAAAGTTCGTTAGAGAGAAAACAGGAATGCCTTTGGCCTGCAAAGCATACATCAACCGTTCTGAATGCGGGATCAAAGGGGCTGCCATTTCAATCCATCGATCGTGCCAGATTTGTAATTCATCAGCCCAGTCGGGGTTGTCTATTGCTGTTTGCTCGAGCGTCTCTTTGAACGGTGCCCCTGCATCGATCCGGTCGTTCATTCCGTGCAAATCAACAGTGGCAAAAAAACCGCGACGGCGTTCTTCGCCAATTGCGCTGTCAAAAAACTGTTCGGGTTGCCAGCCAATGAATACATTCCCAATGTCAAAAACGACGGCTTTGATTGTCATGGAGGTCTTCCTATTGTTGTTTCGCAGCCGCGCGCAGTTCGCGTTCAAGTGCTTCTAAAAACCGGGATCGGTCTGTCTTTGAAAATGCTTTTCCGCCGCCTTGGCGAAATGGATCGGCAGCGCGTAGGTCAGCCATTAAGTCACGTGTCGCAAGGATGTTGCCAATGTTGGCTAGGGTCAATGCCTCGCCGTTGTGCTTAAGCACACGGGCTCCAGCCTCAACACATCTTGCGGCCAAAGGGATGTCACCTGTGACAACAACATCACCTGGTCCACAACGATCTGCGATCCACATATCCGCAATGTCAGGACCATCGGCGACAATGACTGTTTCGACCAAGGGATTGGCCGAAGGGCGTAAGCCGCCGTTTGAAACTACGAACATCTTACATGCGTGACGCGTTGCTACCCTTTCGGCTTCGGCCTTTACAGGGCAAGCATCCGCGTCAATGTAGAGATTCATTTTTTAGATTTCTTCTTTGGAGTCTTGAACTCTTCCGGGATTGGCATGCGGTTAAATGCATCGAGACCGGCAATTTTATAAGCCTCTGCCAAAGTTGGATAGTTGAACGTATTTTGAACGAAGTAGTCCACAGTTCCTTTAAGGTTCAAAACAGCCTGCGCGATGTGGATCAGCTCAGTTGCGCCCTCACCAACGATTTGTACACCTAGGACGCGACGGGTTTTGAGGGAAACCAGCATCTTCAGCATCCCGTGTTCAAGACCCATGATGTGCCCACGTGATGTTTCGCGAAAACGTGCTTCGCCGATTTCGTATGGAATCTCGCGTTCTTGCATCTCTTCTTCGGACATGCCGCAGGTAGAGATTTCTGGAACAGAATAAATACCGTAAGGGAACCATGCGCTTTCGCCCAAAGTTGGTGTGTCCAGCGCATGACACGCAGCAACGCGACCTTGCTGGCCCGAGGTGGAGGCAAGCGATGGGTGGCCAATGACGTCACCAGCGGCATAGATATGTGAGATTTTGGTTTGATAGGTTTTGCGGTCAACTTCGATACGTCCGCGGTGGTCTGTTTCTAAACCCGCAGCCTCTGGTTTTAATTTGTCAGTCGCACCCATACGACCCGCAGCAAACAGAAGCATTTCACCGCGAATATGCCGGCCATTTTCAAGCGTTACTTCGACGTGATCACCTGCGTCCTCAACTTTTTCGATTGCAGAGCCAAGGCGCAAATCAACGCCGTTCTCTTTGATCTGATGTGTGAAGTCTTGGATGATCGCTTTGTCGATGAAATCAAGGAAGGTATCACGTGGCTCGATCAGTGTGACGTTGATGTCGAGAGCCGCAAACATAGAAGCGTATTCAACACCAATAACACCAGCGCCGACAACAATCAGACTGCGCGGAATTTGCGCCATGTCCAGGAACTCGTCGCTGTCCAGAATCGTTGTGCCATTGAACGGGATGTAATCTGGGCGGTATGTTTTTGTGCCTGTTGAGATCAGGAATTTGTCAGCAGTCAGCGTTGTGCTTTCACCCGCTTCAGTCTCGACCTCGACTGTGTTCGCATCAATGAAGTGTGCTGCGCCGTGCAATGTCTCAACGTGGTTACGATTGAACTGGTGCTCTAGAACATCGACTTCGTGGTCGAGGGTCATGTGCAAGCGCCCCTTTAGATCTTCCGCTTTGATCTCTTGCTTTACGCGGTACGAGCGACCGTAAAAACTGCGCTCGCGCCATCCTGAAAGATTTAACACCGTTTCGCGCAGGGTCTTGGATGGGATGGTGCCAGTGTGTACTGAAACGCCACCAACGCGGTCTTTGCGATCGATCACTAAAACGCGGCGTTTTAGTTTGCCAGCTTGGATTGCGGCAGAACGGCCGGATGGGCCGGAACCGACGATGATAAGGTCATAGTGGCTCATTGATTAATCCGTATATAGGGCGTCAGCATGGAAGGCGACGTGGTCTTCCATGAACGTTGAAACAAAGAAGTAGCTGTGGTCGTAACCTGGTTGTAGGCGCACGGTGGCTTCTTGGCGACGT
>JAGSGK010000091.1 GCA_023955215.1 Paracoccaceae bacterium | reverse complement strand
GCGAACTATCATCACACGGCCAATGATGGTTATTTGACGCCACGTGGCTTTCTCATCCTTGGACGCGATGGCGAAGATGAAATGTTCGACAGCGATTTAGCCGACCTAAAGACATCTGAAATTTCACCCACGCAAGCACGCCAATACGTTCCAATTCTCAACCAAACGATAACTCGTGCGGGGTATCACGAAAGTGCTTATGACTTAGATACCGATCGCATGATCCAAGATTTTGCGAAGACCGTTCGTAAAAATGCGGGTCAAATCCACACAAGTGCCAAAGTTAATGAGATCACATTTCAGAATAATCGCTGGAGTGTTAGGTGTGGTTCGGAAATTCACACAGCAGAGCTGTTGGTTAACGCCGCCGGTGCCTGGGCAGATGAAATTGCCAACCTATCAGACATCTCACCAATTGGGATCACACCGTTGCGCCGTTCGATGGCCCAAACGCCTGCGCCGACCGGCCATGATATATCAAACTGGCCAATATTTTTTGGTGTTGGTGAGGCGTGGTATGCCAAACCCGAAGCAGGGAAACTGCTAATTTCACCCGCAGATGAGACCCTAGTCGAACCTCACGATGCTTATGCAGATGACATGACCGTGGCCGAAGGGATCGACCGCTTCCAACAGCACGTCACACATGAGGTAACCCGTCTTGAAACAACATGGGCGGGGCTACGCAGTTTCGCACCCGATCGAACCTTAGTTTTGGGGCGCGACCCAACCAACCCCAATTTCATTTGGTGTGCAGGACAAGGCGGCTATGGTTTTCAAACAGCCCCTGCAGCATCGCAACTGGTCGCTGACATCGCCTGTGGACACCGATCAGAGTTACCCATTGATATTGTCGCCGCATTGTCACCAGAAAGATTCACAAATTGACCTTTAGATCACCACCACCAAACGCCAGTATTGCAACCAAAACCGAAGGTGGCAAAAAGCTATTTGCGCCCTCTGCTGAACGCAATGCATCAGCAATTTGCAACGCTTTGAAAGCTATCAACTTAAAACAAGGTAGCGCATTGGAGTTAGCAAGTGGGACAGGTCAGCATATTGTGACCCTCGCAAAGGCCATGCCAAATATTAGGTGGCAACCAACCGAAGTCGATCCAGATCGTATCGCCAGCATTCAGGCCTACATCGATGAAAGCAATTGTAGTAACATAAGCAACCCACTTTTTCTGAACGCCACACAAAGCGGATGGAGCACTAAACTCTATCCGATGGATTTAATTTCATTATCTAACTTGCTCCATTTGATCAGTAATAGCGAAGCGGAAACCCTGATTGCGGAGGCCGCAACTGCGTTATCACAGGGTGGTCGTCTGTTTTTTACGGCCCATTCAAACGCAGCGGTGAACTGATCAGCCAAGGCGACATCGAATTTGACAAGGGCATCCGTGCATCGGCTCCGGACACGGGTTACAAAGACGATCAGTGGGTAATTTCACAGTCAACCCAGAACGGTTTAGTACTGGCCAAAACAATTGAGATGCCGGCAAACAACTTGGCTTTGGTGTTTCAAAAGGAGCAATAGGACAGGCTTTCACCTGCCCCAATAAGTGCCCTTAACCGTCAACCCGAATTGTAGTGTTTTTCGGATCATACGGACTGTCTACAGTAATCTCAGCATCCCACATTTGATCGAACATCCGCACCTTAAGTTTAGTCCCTACTACGGCCAAAGCCTCAGGCACATATCCCATACCAATCGACTTGTTGAACGCAACTGAATAGCCGCCTGATGTCAAACGCCCCACGCGATCTCCATTGTGGTACAGCGCCTCACGACCCCAAGGATCCGCGTCATCAGGGCCATCAATCAATAGCGTCACACATTTGCTTTTCACCCCATGTGCAAGCATTGCATCTTTACCGTGGAACTCTTTTGAAAGATCAATAAACCTTGGTAAATCAGCCTCAACCGGTGTCGCATCATGGCCCAACTCTGTACCGAATGCACGATAAGATTTCTCTTGGCGCAGCCAATTTTGCGCACGTGCACCAACCAGTTTCAAGCCATGTGGCTCACCCGCAGCCACGATTTGATCCCACAAATAATTCTGCATCTCGATAGGATGGTGAAGTTCCCAACCCAGTTCACCAGTGTATGCAACGCGAATTGCACGGACAGGGCACATTCCCAATTCGATATTGCGCATAGTTAGCCATGGAAACCGCTTGTTCGAAAGAACCGTGGATGGATCACCGTCTTTGACCAATGTGCTCAGAACATCACGTGATTTTGGACCTGCGATTGCAAAGACGCCCCACTGAGTTGTTACATCATGACACTCAATATAACCGAATTCAGGTGCTTTATCCTCAATCGCTTTACGTAAATAATCGCTGTCGTAAGCCGTCCAAGCGCCCGCTGAGACAAGGTAATATTCGTCCTGTGCAATCCGAACGATGGTGTATTCAGTGCGTGTAGTCCCCGCGACCGTAAGCGCATATGTAAGATTGATGCGACCAACAGATGGCAGCTTATTACAGGTAAACCAGTTTAAGAACTCAGTCGCACCCGGTCCTTTGACAACGTGCTTGGTAAAAGCTGTGGCATCAATTAGGCCGACGCCTTCGCGAATTGCCTTAGCCTCTTCCACTGCATGTTCCCACCATGCACCACGACGAAATGAGCGACTATCGTAGTCAAAATTCTCAGGCGCATCCAATGGGCCGTAATAGTTTGGGCGTTCCCAGCCATTTACAAACCCAAACTGCGCGCCAGCTTTAGCTTGGCGATCATAAGCAGGCGCAGTGCGCAGCGGGCGGCACACAGGACGCTCTTCATCCGGGTGGTGAACCACATAGACGTGATCGTAACATTCTTCATTTTTACGCGCTGCAAACTCTGTCGTCATCCAATCGCCGTAGCGCTTTGGATCGAGTGAGGCCATGTCGATCTCAGCCTCACCCTCAACCATCATTTGCGCAAGGAAGTAACCTGTGCCGCCTGCCGCTGTGATCCCAAATGAGAAGCCTTCGGCCAACCACATATTCCGCAAACCAGGTGCTGGCCCAACCAATGGGTTCCCATCTGGGGTATAACAAATAGGGCCGTTGAAATCGTCTTTTAGGCCGGCCTCTTCACAGGATGGGATACGATGGATCATCGCCATATACTGTTCTTCGATCCGCTCAAGATTAAGCTGGAAAAGATCCGCACGGAAGCTATCGGGCACACCGTATTCGAAACGGGCTGGTGCATTCTTTTCATAAACACCTAAGATCCAGCCACCACGCTCTTCACGAACGTATGACTGCGCATCAGCATCGCGGATCACGGGATGTTCCGGATTACCAGCTGCCCGGTGCTCTACCAACGCAGGGTCTTGCTCCATAACGATAAATTGGTGCTCGACTGGGATCGCTGGCATCTTGATGCCCAGCATCTTGGCCGTGCGCTGCGCATGGTTTCCAGACGCCGTCACAACATGCTCAGCAGTGATAACTACCTGCTCATCGGAAGGGATCAGATTGCCGCCCTTCTCGATCATCTTGGTACAGGTCACTTCCCAAGCGGAACCGTTCCACTCAAATGCATCAGCTTGCCATTTACGTTCGATCACAACACCGCGCTGACGCGCACCTTTGGCCATCGCCATCGTCACATCTGCAGGGTTAATATAACCATCAGTATGATGATACAAAGCGCCCTTTAGATCATCGGTGCGGATCAACGGCCACTTTGCCTTGATCTCGTCCGGGGTCATAAAGACATACGGCACATCACACGTTTCTGCAGTCGATGCATACAACTTGTATTCATCCATGCGCTCTTCAGTTTGAGCCATCCGTAGATTTCCAACGACGGCAAATCCCGCGTTTAGGCCCGTTTCTTCCTCAAGCGACTTATAGAAATCTACCGAGTACTTATGAATATGGGTCGTGGCATAAGACATGTTGAACAATGGCAGCAAACCTGCAGCGTGCCACGTAGACCCAGACGTTAGCTCATCGCGCTCAAGCAGCATAACATCTTCCCATCCAGCCTTCGCCAGATGGTAGGCAATCGAGGTTCCGACGGCACCGCCGCCAACAACCAATGCTTTGACCGTAGTTTTCATGAACGCGACTCCCTAAACCTTCAATTGTGAGTGTTATAAAACGCATCACACCAAAACGCGCCAGCCCCCCGACAGGTCATGGCAAAAAACCGACCTCTCCAGATACTCATGCTTCATCTTACCTTGCAAACTCTGGGGGAGCCGCGCAAGCGGTGGGGGCTAGCCCCCGGCCACTTTCCTTGCGTGAATTTCAGCCATGTACAATTTTCCCTGGGTTCATAATTCCATCAGGATCAAGCGCCATTTTGATTGCAATCATTGCATCAACGGTTGCGGCCCCAAGTTCGCGTTCAAGATAAGGCATCTTACCTTGCCCAATTCCATGCTCACCCGTACATGTTCCGTCCATAGAAATAGCCAAGTCGTTTAGCCAACTGACAAACACCGCTGCTCGCTCCATTTCGTCCTCGTTAGCTTTATCGATGAGCAATAGGCAATGAAAATTTCCATCGCCAACATGCCCAACGATCGGTGAAATAAACGCATCGGCTTTCAGGCGTTCCTGCGCTTGACTGACACATTCAGCAAGCCGCGAAATCGGAACACAAACGTCCGTGGAAATTCCCATTGCTCCGGGGCGTAATTGCAAAGTGGCCCAATAAGCATCGTGGCGCGCTTGCCAAAGTTTGTTGCGCTCCTCTGTACTTGTGGTCGAGGTATAGCCCCCGCCCCCATGCTCTACCGCGATTGATCCAAACATCTCTGCCTGCTCAATCACACCTGCATCAGAACCGTGGAACTCCAGTAACAACAACGGCTCTTCTGGCAGGTCCAATTTTGAATACGCATTGCACGCTTTAACCTGCAGGGCGTCCAAAAGCTCAATCCGCGCTACAGGAATGCCATATTGGATAACTTGCATTACTGTCTGGCACGCAGCGTCCACACTTGGGAATGTACAACGGGCAGAACTGATGGCTTCTGGTATCCCTTGAAGTTTCAATGTGATCTCGGTGAACAGACCAAGTGTTCCCTCCGAACCTACCATGAGACGGGTTAGATCGTACCCAGCAGACGACTTTTTGGCGCGTTGGGCGGTTCGAATAGTGCGCCCATCGGCCATCACGACCTCAACCGCCATGACGTTGTCTTTCATCGTGCCGTAGCGCACAGCATTGGTCCCGCTTGCACTCGTTGCGGCCATGCCCCCCAGTGACGCATTCGCGCCAGGATCAATCGGGAAGAACAGTCCCTGATCACGCAAATGAGTGTTGAGTTGTTCGCGTGTCACCCCCGGTTGGACGACACAGGACAAATCGTCAGGATAGACCGCCAAAATTTTATCCATCTGCATCACATCTATGCAAATTCCACCAGCTGGCGCGTTGACGTGCCCCTCGAGAGAGGTCCCAGTCCCAAACGGAATAACGGGAACTTTATGTGTTGCGCACACCTTAACAATCGCAGCTATTTCATCTTTGTCTCGCGCAAAAACGACGGCATCAGGCCACTGATTTTCCAACCATGTGGTCGTGTGACCATGTTGTTCACGAATAGCTTCACCCGTTTGAAATCGGTCGCCAAACTGCTGTTTAAGGACACCTACGACTGTAGCGATCCCTTCTTCATTACGGGGCATCCGATGATTAGTGACCATTATACTTTCCTTCAAATCTTCTGAGCGTTTCATTGGATCACAACATAGACGGTACAACTTGGTCCGGTGGACGATGCCCATCTTGGAATGTTTTGATGTTTATGATCACCTTCTCACCCATTTCGATACGGCTTTCGACTGTCGCAGATCCCATATGAGGCAGCAGAACGACGTTGGGCATCTCGCGAAGGCGTGGGTTTACCGTCGTACCTTTCTCATAAACATCCAGCCCTGCGCCAGCGATTGCACCATCACGCAGCATCCTTGTCAGTGCATTTTCATCAATCACTTCGCCACGTGATGTGTTCACAATCACCGCGCTCGGCTTCATCAGCTTGAGACGTCGCGCATTCATAAGATGGAACGTCGACGGGGTGTGCGGGCAGTTAATGCTGATCACGTCCATTCGCGCAACCATTTGATCAAGACTTTCCCAGTAAGTCGCCTGCAACTCATCTTCAGTTTCGCGCCGCAATCGGCGCCTGTTGTGGTAATGTACCTGCATTCCAAATGCCGATGCGCGCTGCGCAACCGCGCGTCCAATGCGACCCATACCTAGAATTCCAATCCGCCGACCACCGATCCGACCACCCAACAAAGCGGTTGGTGACCATCCTTGCCATTGCTCGGTCTGCATCGCAGCGAGACCTTCGGGAATTCGGCGGGTGATCGCAAGGATCAGACCCATCGCCATATCTGCAGTATCCTCGGTCAAGACACCGGGTGTATTTGAAACTAAAACGCCCCGTTCACGCGCTGTGGCAACATCAATATTATCAACACCAGCGCCATAATTCGCAATCAGCTTCAGCTGTGAACCAGCTTGTCCAATTAACCCTGCATCAATGGTATCGGTGATTGTGGGCACCAAAACTTCAGCGGTTTTCATGGCCACAGCCAATTCTTCTCGAGACATTGCAACGTCGTCGGTGCGCAACTGAACATCAAACAGTTCAGACAGCCTTTTTTCGACGGGTTCTGGCAATCGTCGCGTCACGAACACACTTAGCCGATCCTTTGACATTTAATCCCCTTCGCGCTTGGCGGCTGCCTACTCTTTATGGCATGGTGGCGGATGTTGGACCAAGGCACAAGAACCTCCCGCATAATCGGGCCGACAAATTGAAAAACGGCAGCACAGGCCTTTAATATGAAAACAAAACTCGCATCTTTAGGATTGGGGATCCTGTCTGCTACTTTGTTGGCAGTCACCATCGCATCCGCACAAGAGCGTAAAGGCAAGGTCACAAACCTGCCTGTCCCGCGTTTTGTTTCATTGAAAACCTCAGAGGGAAACGTGCGCCGTGGCCCGTCCCTAACACACAGAATTGACTGGGTTTTCAAACGTCGCAGCATGCCTTTGCGTGTGACAGCCGAACATGGGCATTGGCGTCGTGTTGAAGATCGTGATGGCCTTGGAGGTTGGGTGCACTATTCATTATTGTCAGGCGTGCGCTCTGTCATTGTTGAAAAAGACTTGCTGACTCTACGCACCCGCCCAGACGTAAAAGCACCTGCCACCGCAGCATTGGAAATCGGCGTCGTTGCGCGCCTTGGGAAGTGTGATTTGGAATGGTGCCGCCTTACTTCAGGCGGGTACAAAGGTTGGGCACCAAAAGCACGTATTTGGGGCGTTGGCCCGGACGAGATCCGCGACTAACTATCTTTCATTTTAATCCACTAACGCGCTTATCCGTTTTACATAACTCAGTGCCTAGCAATTTATAGACTCCCCGCTAGAGTAACCTCAACGCTTACAAACACCGAGGCTATCACATGCGCACTATTTCTTATTCGGAATTTGGCAGGGCTTCAGACGTCCTCAAGTTAGTAGACATCGACACGCCAACACCAACCGAAAATGAAGTCGTCGTAGAACTGCGATTCTCCGGCGTTAATCCGTCTGATGTCAAAGCACGCGCTGGCCGCCCTGGCTTAACCAAACCCGCCTTTGACAACGTAATTCCCCATAGCGATGGCGCGGGGACCATCACATCTGTTGGCTCAAATGTCTCACAAGATCGGATAGGTGAGCGGGTCTGGATTTGGAACGGCCAATGGCAACGCCCGTTTGGAACCGCCGCATCTCATATCGTTTTGGATCAAGCTCAGGCAGTGCCACTACCAGATGGTGTTTCGTTTGAAGTAGGCGCAGTGCTTGGAATTCCCGGCCTGACCGCAGCGCATGCTGTTTTTGGAAATGGCGACGTACGCGACACCACTGTCTTGATACAAGGTGGCGGAGGAACGGTGGGTCTCCTCGCTGTGCAGCTTGCAAAATGGGGCGGAGCGACCGTAATCGCGACATCCTCAAAACAAGATATGAGCCAGTGTAAATCCATGGGCGCGGATCATGTCTTCGAATATCAAGATTCAGACTTGGCCGCCAAAATACTTGAGGCAAACAATGGGCAATTGATTGATCGAATTGTCGAAGTCGAATTTGGCCTCAACATCGCGGCCGACGTCGCTCTAATCAAGCAAAATGGAATCATTGCCGCTTATGGATCCGCCAAGTCATTAAATCCCAAAGTTCCATTCTTTGAAATGCTATTCAAAGCGGTCACACTTGACATAATCTTGATATATCTTTTGCCAATTGAAGAACGACTTTCGATAATCTCACGACTGAACCAGGCATTACTAGAGAATGCGATAACGTGCCCAATTGCAAAGATTTTCCCAATAAACATGGCTGCACAGGCACATGAACTAATCGAAAGCGGCGCTCGTGACGGTGCTGTACTGATTGACGTAAGCTTGTGAACCATCGTGAGGTTTAATAAATTCCTGCCAGATCAAATTTTTCAAAAACGGGTCTTGCGCACAGACCACGCTAAGACTATTTAGCGGACAGGTTTTGGGATGTGGCCTAGTGGTAGGGCACCTGTTTTTGGTACAGTAGATCGTAGGTTCGAATCCTACCATCCCAGCCAACTTTCTCTTAAGTCATTGTTTCAATTGAGACTAGATGCACAATTTGGGAAGAGATTCCCAGCTGCATCTCGTAGGTGCATATCGTTCATGTATCTCGCTCGGTTTGCGAAATAAAATTTCGACAACTTCGAAACCGAGGGAATGTTGAGATGATTGGCCTAAATTATGTAACCCGCCGTGGCGCGATCTATGTTTGGCGTAGACGCCTGCCTGCTTGGGTTTCCAGAACAATGTACCTGCAAATCAGTCTTCGAACGGCAAACGAAAATAGTATTCATCCAGCCAGAAAAGCGGGCTACCGGATCAACCTATCAAGGTCGGTTAACGAGCGGAGCGGCCCGATCGCAAACGAACGCTTCAACTTTTGATTTTTAGTAATCTAGGCGCCGAAAATCGTGTTTCATTTCATCGAAAAATACGCCGATATCGCTTTGATATTTTGGTGAAGGGTTACAGCCTCGCAATGGTCTGAAAATTTCGACGTGCGGAGCTGGTTGCCGTGATCTTGTCTTGGTGAGTAAAGCTGTTGGAGAATAGACGGGAAAGTCTTGAAGGTCGGATAAGCTTTCCAAGGACAGGCTAGCTTCACGGGTTTTGCTGAACAAATTGTTAGCTGATATCGAGGATTTTACCCGGGTTCATGATGTTATTTGGGTCGATCGCACGCTTGAGCGTCGTCATTAACGCATAGGCATTGCCATGTTCTTCCAACATATATTCCTTTTTACCAGTACCAACACCATGCTCACCGGTAACGGTCCCACCAAACGACAGGGCAACGCGATTAACTTCCGAGGCAAGAGACTTTGCGCGCGCAAAATCGTCTGGATCGTTTGGATCAAACAAGATCAGTAAGTGGAAGTTCCCGTCACCGACATGCCCCACGATTGGAGCAATCATTTCAGCATCCTGAATCAATTCCTTGGTGCGTGAAATACAGTCTGCCAGGTTGGAAACTGGGACACAGCAGTCTGTTATGACACTTTCGCAGCCCTTGCGAAGTGACTTTCCAGCGTAATAGGCGTTGTGCCGCGCAGCCCATAGGTGATTGCGATCTTCAACTTTGGTCGCCCATGCGAAGTCCGACACACCGAACTCTTCTGCCACCCCCTCAAACAGCTCAACTTGCTCTTTTACGCTGGCCTCAGATCCGTGGCATTCCAAGAATAGATGAGGTTTTTCAGGCAGGTTCAAGTCGGGATTGAAAATGTTCATGCCCTTCATTTGCATCTCATCCAATAACTCGACACGCGCCAGTGGAATGCCCATTTGAATAGCCATGATCACTGTATTAACCGCATCATCGACCGTCTCATATGCGCAGGTTGCAGCAAGGATTGTCTCTGGCTGACCAAATAATCGCACGGTCAGTTCGGTAATGATCCCAAGCGTGCCTTCGGAGCCGACAAAAAGATGGGTCAGATCATATCCAGCCGAGGATTTGCGGGCGCGTGAGCCTGTTTGAATGATTGTTCCGTCAGGCAGCACCACTTCCAGTGCCATAACATTCTCGCGCATAGTGCCATAGCGCACAGTATTGGTGCCCGAGGC
>JAGSGK010000154.1 GCA_023955215.1 Paracoccaceae bacterium | reverse complement strand
GCGCTTGATGTCTTTGACGATCTTCTCGCCAGGGCTCTTCGTTGTCTTTCTCATCGTCCACTCCTCAGTGGTTAGGATGAGCAACAAACCCTCTCTTAGCAAACAACCCTATTTGGACCCATAGGCGCTGACGTCAGACACTGGCAAATAAGCGGCAGCACACTGGAGGCTGGTTGAGTAGACGTTATTGAACCAGCCTGAATATGACTGCCCCGTTGTCGTCACAGAAATTGATGTTGTGTCGTATGGCAAACTTTCAAACGGCAGAAAGTCGCTGCCAATACCTGCGTCTCCGGCTTCGGGGCAACAATATATAATCGTAGTTCCAGATCCACGAACAAGTCGCCGAACCGCTTAACAGGTAGGCCAACGGAAGCGGGACGAATACTGCCGCATTGTGACGCGCCGTGGACAAACAACCTCTAAGCACATTCGACAACCGAGCTATCGCTGTCTCCGATCGCTAGAGTGTGGCGGGCCAACCTGTTAGTGAGTGACCAGTTCGCAACAAGGTTCGCGATCTACATCTCGTGCGGATTCAAGGTTTATAGAAAAAGGCGGCATGCTCTCGCCTGCCGCCCTTAGGTATCAGATGCGTGACGAATTAGGCGCGCAGACCAGTATCCGTGTCGAAGTAATGCGCAAGCTCCGGCTTAACTTTGAAACCGATAGTCTCGCCCTTTTTAGCCATAGGAGGCTTTTCAGTTTTCGCGATGAATTCGACTCCAGATGCGGTAACAAGGTGAACCAAAGCGTATTCACCTAGGTTTTCAACCAGTTCAAGACGGCCCTCAACAACGGCGTTCGCAGCATCAGTTTCGATCATGTTTTCTGGGCGCAGACCAACTTGCTGATTTGCAGGAACGGCTTTACCAAGACCGTTCACGGCGTTCTCAGCGAGATCGGTCGCAGAAAAGAAGTTCATTTTAGGGCTACCGATAAACTGCGCTACAAACGCGTTTGCTGGGCGTTCGTACAATTCGATTGGCGAACCAACTTGTTCGATACGCCCGTCACGCAGAACAACAATCTTGTCGGCCAAGGTCATCGCTTCGACCTGATCGTGCGTCACGTAAATCATCGTGTTTCCGAGACGCTCGTGCAAACGCGCAATTTCAAGACGAGTCTGAACCCGCAAGGCGGCATCCAAGTTAGAAAGTGGTTCGTCAAACAAGAACACTTCAGGATCGCGCACAATTGCGCGGCCAATGGCCACACGCTGGCGCTGACCACCCGACAGATTACGCGGGCTGCGATCAAGGTAGCTTCCAAGCTGCAAAATCTCAGCGGCACCCTGCACGCGACGGTCAATCTCAGCCGGATCAGTTTTGGCCTGTTTCAGGCCAAAAGCCATGTTCTTATAAACGGTCATATGCGGGTAAAGCGCATATGTCTGAAACACCATCGCCACACCGCGCTTGGACGCAGCGACATCATTTACGACTTTATCACCAATCGCGACTGTGCCGTCGGAGATTTCTTCAAGGCCAGCAATCATGCGCAGCAACGTAGACTTGCCACAACCTGATGGACCTACGAAAACGACGAATTCGCCATGTTCGATATCAAGATCGACGCCATGCATAACCTGCACATCGCCATAACGCTTAATAACATTGCGTAGTGTTAGACCGGACATTTCATCTCCAATTCTTTAATTTCATTACGCAGGGTTTCCGCGAATTCAGGATAGGTTGTGGGAAGATCGCCCCAAAGCTGACGGTTGGTCAAAAATGCCTCCGTGCCCAATAGGGCGGTGAGGTCTTCCCAGCTCGGTTCGACGTATTTAAAGGGAATTTTTCCTGCAACGACGTGGCGGGCAAAAACATACCAACTTGCGATGCTGCGGATCGCATAAACAGGCGTGATCCCCTGCTCAAAACACCCGACTAAGGTTGGGCGAATGAAAATCGGAAACTTTGCCATACCATCTGCACAGATGCGCGCGATGGTATCGCCGATTGCTTGATTGCTAAAACGCTGCGTGATGTCTGCCAAATATGCTTCTTTCGAGAATGGCAAATCAATTGTAATCGCTGGCAGAACTTCTTTCATTTCAAAGTTCTCAAAATGCTCTAGCAGCGGTGGAACGCGCATTGCTTCGTCAAACGTTTCGACACCTTCAAGAGCCGCCAAATATGCAAGCGCAGTATGACCACCGTTCAAAACGCGGATTTTGGTTTCTTCGTATGGATCGACATCGCGGGTCACAATGACGCCAGCCTTTGCGAGATCAGGCATTTCGGCTGCCGCTTTATCCTGCAACACCCACTGAATGAAATCTTCGGCCATAATTGGTGACGCAACCTCGAGCCCGAACAATGCGGTTAGTTCATCGCTCAATTCAACAGGGCTACGCGGCGTGATCCGGTCAACCATAGAGCACGGGAACGCGACGTTTGCAGCGACCCACGCTGATAACGCTTGATCGCCACATGCATCCAGATATGCTAGTAGATTGCGGCGCAACATTTTGCCGTTTTGACGGATGTTGTCGCAGCAAGCGATTGTGAGCGGTGCAGCCGTCGAAGCAAGCCGCTGGGCCAACGCGGCACGTAAATAGCCATAGACGCTCTGCGGTTTACCACCACCAATCTCTGCCAACATCGTCGTATCAGACGTGTTCAAATTGCCATTTGGATCAGTGTAATAGCCACTCTCTGTTACAGTAATTGTCACAAGGTGGACAGAAGGCCTAGACAGCAATGCCTCTGCTGCTGCGGTGTCCGTGCTCCAGTCCGCGAAATGTATGTGGGACCGAACGCGACGCAGTCCTACTTCACCGTTCGAGGAATACGACTTTAAGAAGTAACCGTCGTGGCGTTCGATATCGTCCACTGCGGCCTTAAAGTGAGGCGCTTCTGATCCACGCAGATTAACGGCAGCAATGCCCCAGCGCAGATCACCAGAGGTTTGCATATGGTCATCCATATAGACGGCCTGATGTGCGCGGTGAAACGCGCCAAAGCCCAAGTGCACGACGCCAACCTCACAGTCAGACCGTGAAAAACTGGTGGCAAATACAGGTGTGTGTGTTGCACTATTCATGTGGCCGACTCCAGTTGAGGCGCAAGATCTTTGCGCGCGATATCGCGGTATTCTGAAGGGGTCATACCCTTCATCTTGAGGAAATGCCTGTTAAAATTGGCAAGATTCTTAAAGCCCGCTGCTTGCGAAATCGAGATTATTTGATCGTCGGATGCGTAAAGCATGCCGCAGGCTTCTCCGATCCGTATCCGGGTTAGAAACTCGACAAAGCTATGGCCTGTAACGGCCTGAAAATTCCGGCTAAACGTCACCTCCGTCATGCCTGCCATCTTGGCGGCTTGCCCCAAGGTCAGGCCGTCACAAAACTCTTTGACGATGAAATCTACGACTGAAGCAATGCGCGCCTGCTTGCTGCCGCCTTGTGGCTGGATCAGCTTATTGACAGAAAGCGTCTTTTTCTCAGCGTGCTCGTTGAGGCGCACCAAGAAACGGACAAACGCCAGGATGCGTTCCGCCCCTCGGTTCTCACGAATAGACTCCATATGACCACGCGCAAAGGTGGGATTGAAACCTTCGAAGTAAATACCAGACTGAGCCAACCGAAGGAGCGCTAAAACTTGCGAAAATTCTGGAAAGCCCTCTGCAAGCTTTTCGACACTTTCATGGCTGAATTGAACCAGCATATCGCGGATAGACGCGGGCGCGGTCGACGCGCTATCAGTTATCCAATTGTGGGGTAAATTCGGGCCTGTCATGAATAGATCGCCGGCACGAAATTCGCCGATGTGATCTCCAACAAACGCTTTTCCCCGCGTCGCAACGATAAGGTGCAATTCGTATTCCTCGTGCGCGTGCCAGCGACATAGTTCGGAGGGCCAGCCATGTTCGAGGTAACGAATTGACCGCGTGGTGCGATCAACCATTTCTATTTCAGGGGCAATTATCGACATCTGATTATCCCTGCCCGCCAGAGGTCACGGCACCCATGACGGGGCTAATTGTGCCTGCCGCATTTATGAGTGCCGTTGTTTGCATTACTTCACCGCCCCGAATGTTAGGCCAGCAACCAATTGCTTTTGGCAGAACCAACCAAGGACCACGATTGGTGCAATAGCGGCTGTTGATACAGCGGACAGGCGACCAAAAAACAGACCTTCTGGCGCACGGTTACCTTCGATCAGTGTCGACAAAGTCGCCGCATCAATCGTTGTCAAACGCACTGTCCAATAGGCTTCGTTCCAGCAGAAGATAAATGTCAGCAGTGCAGTGGACGCGATGCCACCCCAAGCCAGTGGGATCAGGATATCCTTGATCTCGCCCCAAGTGCTCACACCATCCATCTTGCCCGCTTCGATAATCTCTTTCGGGATCTCTTTGAAGTAGGTGAAAAGCATCCAGACCGCGATTGGCAGGTTAATCAGGCATAGCACAACGATCACCAAAAAATGCGTGTCATAGATGCCCAGAATGTTCTTGGTCAAAAATGTCATCGGATAAAGCACAGCTGCGGCCGGCAACATCTTGGTCGACAGCATCCACATCAGAATGTCTTTGGTGTGACGGCTTGGGTTGAACGCCATCGCATAGGCAGCGGGGACGCCAACCACCAACGCGAAGAGTGTCGCGAAGAAAGATGTGATCACCGAGTTCGTGGCAAAGCGCCAATAATCATAGTTGTCCGTCATGCTTGTGTAGTTCTCAAGCGTCGGTGTAAAGCGCCACAAGAATTCAGGGTTCACCGCATCTGCGTCCGTCTTAAAGCTTGTAAAAACGAGCCAAAAGATTGGAAAGAAGAAGATAAGTGCGACGATCCAAGCCAAAGTTGGCCAAGCAATCTTTGAGAATTTGGAAGTTTGGGTAACTGTTGCCATTTTCTTATTCCTTAATCCATCAAGGTCTTGCCAACCATGCGCAACAAGAAGATCGCGATGATGTTGGCAAGGATTACGGCGAAGATGCCCGTGGCGCTTGCAGCACCGATGTTATTGTTTGCGAATTCACCGATCAGATACGGCAGGTTTTTGTTGCCGTTACCGCGGCTGACAATCTCGATCTCAGCATAAAGCGAGAGATGAAAAATCGACTGGATCATAACCACGATGGCAATCGAGCGGCCCAAGTGAGGTACGGTCAGGTTGATGAACTGCGACCATGCGCTGGCACCATCCAATGTCGCCGCTTCTTTTTGCGATTCATCTTCAGACTGCAAAGAGGTCATAAAGATCAGAACAGCGAACGGCGTCCACTGCCACGCGACCATCATAATAACTGCGATGGAAGACGTGTTTGTGCCACGGAAAGAGATCGGTTGAACTTGGGGCCACATGGAGAAGAAGTGACCCAAAACAGGGAAATCTCTCATGCCGTCGATCAAGTCATTTATGCCCCCAACCGCAAGACCTTGCAGGCCCAGTACTGGATCAAGGATCATGTTGATCCACAAAACACCGTTCACAGCTGGCATCACGAAGAATGGCGAAATCAACAGAACCCTAACAATGCCGCGGCCAGGGAAAGATCGGTTAATCAAAACCGCGATGCATAGTCCAAGAATAACAGTGATCAATAGAATGCTTGTCACGATGAAAACGGAGTTTGAAACTGCAAGCCAAAAGTCTTTGGCCTCCAGAACGTATTTGTAGTTACCGAGACCGCGCCAGTTGCTGAGCGAGGGCGTCGTCCATTCAGGGCGAATTGTACTGTTCAGCACATAACGAATGAATGAGAAATACAGTGTCATGCTGAGTGGTACGAGCATCCAGACCAACAGCAACAAGACGGCTGGTGTTTGCAAAATGCGGGGGAGCGTTCTGTTGGACATGGCTATGGTCACCTTACCAAATTGAGGATTCAGTCAACGTTAGATTTGAGGCGGGCGCTTGGCGAGCAAAAAAGATTTCGCAATCAAGCCAAACAATAAAAATATACTGAGAAGTTATGGGCCCGACAGAAACTATCGGGCCCAAGCTTAGTCAGCGAACTACTTAGTAGTAGCCAGCTTCTGTCATGATCGCGTCAGCAGCAGCTTGGGACGCAGCAAGAGCTTCGTCTACAGATTTCGCGCCGGACAATGCCGCTGCGATTTCTTGTGCTACAGCTGTACCAACTTCTGGGAACTCAGGGATCGCAGCAAACTGTACGCCAACGTATGGCTTGATGTCTGTTGCTTCTGGTGCCGCAGATTCAATCGCTGCCATTTCAGCAGCTGCGAATGGTGCAGCAGCCAAGAACTCAGGAATTGCATATGTGGACGAACGTGTACCTGTTGGAACAGAACCCCAACCGAAGTCTGGGTGGTTGCCTACAGCTTGGATGTACTCTTTAGAAGTCGCCCACTCGATGAACGCGTGTGCAGCTTCGGAGTTCGGCGAACCTGTTGGAACAGCCATTGCCCAAGCCCAGAGCCAGTTTGCACCGACTGGGTTACCAGCGTTTGGTGACTGTGCGTATGCAACGCCATCCTGTGTCAAGAAGGACGCTGCGATAGTCGCATCGATCCACATGCCACACTTGCCTTCGTTATAAAGCGCAAGGATCTCGTTGAAGGAGTTACCCTCAGAACCTGGAGGGCCGTAGTTGCCGAGCAGGTCAACGTAGAAGTTGATCGCAGCTTTCCACTCGTCAGTCTCAAGCGCTGGCTTCATGTCTGCGTCGAACCAAGCGCCGCCGAATGAGTTAACCATTGTTGTGACGAACGCCATGTTGTCGCCCCATCCTGGCTTACCGCGCAAACATGCACCGTAAACGCCGTTGTCTGGGTCGTGCATCGCAGCTGCGGCAGCTTTGATGTTATCCCAAGAGTCGTTATCAGCGATAGTTACGCCAGCAGCGTCTGTCAGGTCCTTGCGGTACATAACCATTGACGATTCACCGTAGAATGGTGCTGCATACAATGTGCCTTCTGCGGACAGACCGTTGCGCATTGCTGGCAGAAGGTCGTCAACGTCGTAGTCTGCGCCGAACTCAAGTGGCTCGATCCAGCCTGCAGCGCCCCAGATTGGTGCTTCTTGCATGCCGATGTTGATGATGTCGTACTGGCCGCCACCAGTTGCTGTGTCAGAAGTTACCTGATCACGCAGAACACCTTCTTCCAAAGACACCCAGTTCAACTTAACGCCAGTTTCTTCGGTGTAAGCTTCAGCAACTTTTTGCATGTTGATCATGTGACCGTTATTCACGATCGCAATAGTCAATTCTGCCGCGTGGCTTTCGGCCATTGCGAAAGATGCTCCAGCAACGCCGAGT
>JAGSGK010000136.1 GCA_023955215.1 Paracoccaceae bacterium | reverse complement strand
GAGACCCCTCGTCCGATTTTGATTTAAACTCAGACTTCACCAAACCAGCGGATCGTGTTTTGCGCCCTGCTGGTGTTCTCGCACCGGTTATAATTCGTAACGGGGTTGCTGAGCTTATCCTAACTAAACGATCATCAGCACTTAAGCATCACCCGGGCCAAATCGCATTCCCTGGTGGAAAGCAGGATGAAAACGATGCCAATGTTGTTGCAGCCGCCTTGCGTGAGGCGCGGGAAGAAATTGGCTTACCAACAAATTTAGTTGAGGTTTTGGGAACATTGCCTAGCCATGAAACAGTTACGGGGTTTCAGGTGACGCCAGTGATTGGTCTTGTTCGAGAAGAATTTACTCTGGTCCCAGAGCGGGGTGAGGTTGAAGAGGTGTTTCGCGTTCCTTTGTCTCACGTCCTGAACGTAGAGAATTTTCGCATCCAATCGCATCGCTGGCGTGGTGAAATGCGCTCATATTTCGCTGTACCTTACGGGCCCTATTACATCTGGGGTGCGACTGCGCGTATGCTGCGGGCATGGACCGACAAAATGAACTAAGACTGCCGGCGCAAACGCCATGGCTGAATGACCCTAAGGTTACCCGTGTCTGCACGGCGATTGAGGCTGGTGGGTACGATATTTTCTTTGTTGGTGGATGTGTGCGCAACGTCGTGTTGGATGAAGTTGCCAGTGACATTGATATGTCCACAAACGCCTGTCCTGAAACAGTGATGAAACTTGCAAAAGATGCTGGGCTTAAGGCGATCCCGACAGGGATTGACCATGGCACCGTCACGGTTATTTCTTCGGGGACTACGTTTGAAATCACGACTTTTCGCCGAGATGTGGAAACCGATGGGCGCCGCGCTGTTGTGGCGTTTTCGAATGACATTATTGATGATGCGCGTCGCCGTGATTTTACGATGAACGCGCTTTACGCCCGTCCTGATGGTTCAATCGTTGATCCGTTGGGCGGTATTCAGGATGTACTGGATCGGCGGGTCCGATTCATCGAAGATGCAGATCAGCGCATTCGTGAAGATTATCTGCGCACCCTTCGTTTTTTTCGTTTTTCGGCATGGTACGGCGCGATTGATCAAGGTTTTGATCCGGACGCGCTGAACGCGATTTCCTCTAACCTTGATGGTTTGGAATCCCTTTCTGCGGAACGTGTAGGAATGGAGATGGTCAAACTGCTGAACGCACCAGATCCTGCTGCTGCAGTCGCGGTTATGCGTCAGACTGGTGTTTTGAATGCGGTGCTGCAAGGTGCTGATGACACTTGGCTGGCACCGCTGATCCATGTCGAATCCTTGTTGGATCTCTCGCCAAACCCAATGTGTCGATTGGCAGTTTTAGGTGGAACGGGTGTTGAAACGACCCTGCGCCTGTCTAAGACGCAGGCGCGTCAAATGGTGCAATATCGTGATGGCATTGGATCGATGGCAGGTGCGGGTGAGTTGGCTTATCGATTGGGTGCAGATGTTGCGACGGGCATTGTTGCGCTGCGCTGCGCATATTCGGGATCACCGCCTGTAAGTGAGGTGATGGACCGTGTTGTGTCTGGTTCTGCTGCAAAATTCCCGATTAAGGCATCCGACTTAATGGATGTGTTTAGTGGTCCTGCGCTGGGCAAACGCCTCAAGGAACTTGAGGCTGAATGGATCGTGTCAGATTTTACAAAAACAAAAGAACAGCTTTTATAATGTTTAAATTTTTAGAGAATCTTGTGGATCCCTATGTCGACTACAAGGAAACCAATACGCCCCCGACTACGCTGTGGTCTTTCATGTGGGAATACAGCCAGCCGTTTAAGGCGGTGTTTTTGTTCACGGCTGTGATGTCATTGGTTGTGGCCTCTGTTGAGGTTGGCCTGATTTATTACATGGGACGCGTTGTGGATGTTTTGGGCGGCGAACCCGCGCAGGTTTGGGAGGAATACGGGACCGAATTTATCGTGATGGCCGTTTTGATCCTGACCCTCCGTCCACTGTTGCAGGTCATGGATGTGGCCCTGCTTAACAACACAATCCTTCCAAACTTCGGCACGCTTATTCGCTGGCGTGCGCACAAACATGTTCTGCGCCAATCGGTAGGTTGGTTTGAAAACGATTTTGCCGGACGCATTGCGAACCGTATTGTGCAAACGCCACCTGCGGCGGGTGAGGTGGTGTTTCAGGTATTTGATGCGATTTCGTTCTCATTGGCGTATTTGATTGGTGCAGCGATATTGCTGGCTACATCTGATGCACGTCTACTGATGCCATTGATCGTATGGTTTGCCCTTTATAGCCTTTTGATTTCATGGACTGTGAAACGTGTTGGCCCAGCGTCTCAGGCGGCGTCTGATGCGCGGTCGACTGTGACTGGCCGCGTTGTTGACGCCTATTCCAACATTCATTCGGTTAAGATGTTTGCGCATCATGATCGCGAGTTGGAGTACGCCAAAGATGCTATCGAATACACGCGCCGGACATTTCAAAAAGAGATGCGTATTTTCACGATCATGGATGTGATGCTGGTTACACTGAACGGTCTTTTGATCGTTGGTATTGTAGGTTGGGCGATCATGTTGTGGATGCAGGGATCCGCCTCTGTTGGGGTGGTTGCAGCAGCTACCGCCTTAACGTTGCGCCTTAATTCGATGACGGGTTGGATCATGTGGGCGCTGACGTCGTTCTTTCGCCAGCTTGGGGTAGTAGCTGAGGGAATGGAAACGATTGCGCAACCGATTATGCTTAAGGATGTCCCAAATGCCAAAGCGTTGAAGATGGACAAAGGCCGGATCGAACTAAAAGGGTTAACCCATCATTACGGTCGTAAAAGCGGCGGCTTGGATGCAGTCGATTTGGTAATTGAACCGGGTCAAAAGATTGGGCTTATTGGCCGTTCAGGTGCCGGCAAGTCGACTTTGGTCAAGTTACTTCTGCGGTTTTATGATCCTGACAGCGGTCAAATATTGATCGATGGACAGGACGTGGGGCAGGTGACCCAAGACAGCCTGCGGATGAATATTGGGATGGTCCAGCAAGAGAGTTCGCTTCTGCACCGCTCGGTTCGCGACAACATGCTTTATGGTCGCCCTGACGCTTCAGAAGCCGATATAATTGCAGCGGCCAGACAGGCAGAGGCGCATACCTTTATTCAGGACCTCACTGATCCTGAAGGTCGGTGTGGTTATGAGGCCCAAGTTGGCGAACGCGGTGTGAAGCTTTCAGGCGGTCAGCGCCAACGCGTGACCTTGGCCCGTGTCATTTTGAAGGATGCGCCGATCTTGTTGTTGGATGAGGCGACAAGTGCATTGGATAGCGAAGTTGAAGCAGCAATTCAGAAGACGCTGTATGGAATGATGGAGGGCAAAACAGTGATCGCGATTGCTCACCGTTTGTCTACGATTGCGCAAATGGATCGCATTTTGGTGCTTGATGCTGGAAAAATTGTTGAAGATGGCGACCACGACGCGCTTTTGGCGCTGGGCGGCCTATATTCTGAATTCTGGGCCCGGCAATCTGGTGGGTTCCTAAAGACCGAGGATGCAGAATGATAAGCTTTGCCAATATGATCGACTCGTTCAAGCCTGCGGACGGGCCGCCGCCACAAACATTGGGTGCGTTTATGCGTTGGTGCTTGTCTGGTTCATGGCCCGCCTTGTGGTTTGCAGCGTTCTTTTCTGCTGCTGCTGGGGCGATGGAAGCTGGAACTGCATTGATCCTTGGCAACGTTATTGATGCAACAGTTACGCTGGGGCCCGATGGGTTCTTTTCCGTGACCAATGTAGGATTAATCGCAGGTGCATTGGCTTTTTTCCTGATCGCCCGTCCCGTGCTGTTTGGCCTATCTGCTGCGACCAATTCGATCATCGTGCAGCCCAGTGTAAATCCGTTGGTTTTGTCGCGTTTGCATCGCTGGACCTTGGGCCAGAATGTCAGCTTTTTCGATGATGATTTTGCAGGCCGTATTGCGCAAAAACAGATGCAATGTGCGCGGGCTGTAACGGATGTTGCATCCGAGGTAATTAACGTTGTTGCCTTCGCGTTGGCGTCTTTGTTCGGATCAATTCTGTTGCTGGTGGCCATTGATTGGCGTGTGGCCATTGGGTTCTTCGTTTGGCTGGTTTTCTATTTCGCGCTGATTAAATGGTATCTGCCGCGAGTGCGCGTACGTTCTGCTGATCGCGCTGGAAAACGTGCGATGGTGTCTGGGCAAGTTGTCGACACCATCACGAATATCAAAACTGTTAAGCTGTTTGCCCATTCTGACCATGAGGATCGCGCAGCCCTTGGTGCTATGAAGTCCTTTCGTGAAAGCGCGCTAAGTTTTGGTTACCTGTCTGCAACCTTCCGATTTGGTTTGATGGCTCTGGCAGGATTGCTGCCGGTTCTATTGTTGGGCGGCACCATCTTATTGTGGCAACGCGGTGAGGCGTCGTCGGGTGATATTGTGGCAGCGGGTGCAATTGCGATCCGTATCGCGCAGATGACAGGCTGGGTAAGTTTCACACTGATGGCTATCTATTCCAATGTGGGTGAGATTGAGAATGGAATGAAGACCCTAACACGTCCAGATCGCGTGGATGATGCGGATCATGCCCCTGTGTTGTCTGTTCCAAAAGGAGAGATCAAACTCAGCAATCTTAGCTTCGCTTATGGTCGCGAAACGGGTGGGTTGATGGATGTTGACCTTACGATTGGTGCTGGCGAAAAGCTGGGCATTGTTGGTGCATCGGGGGCGGGTAAGTCGACGTTGGTCTCACTTCTCTTGCGCCTTTATGATCCTGAAGCCGGTACAATTGAAATTGATGGCGTGGATACTAAAACTGTCACGCAAGAAAGTTTGCGCCGCAATATCGGGATGGTCACGCAAGAAACTGCGATGTTCAATCGGTCTGCCCGTGACAACATTCTGTATGGCAAACCTGATGCAACTGATGCTGAAGTGATGGCTGCGGCTGAAAAAGCCGAAGCGCGTGAGTTCATCGAAGAACTTCAGGATCATATGAAACGCGATGGATATGACGCCCATTTGGGCGAGCGTGGCGTAAAGTTGTCTGGCGGCCAACGTCAACGCATTGCACTGGCACGTGCCATTCTAAAAGACGCACCGATCCTTGTCTTGGATGAAGCCACAAGCGCCCTTGATAGTGAGGTTGAAGCATCGATCCAAACTGCGCTGTCGCGGGTGATGGAGGGTAAGACCGTGCTTGCGATTGCCCACCGTCTTTCGACCCTTACAGAAATGGATCGCATTGTTGTGATGGACAAGGGACGCCTCGTCGAGGTGGGTGATCACCAGACGTTGCTTGCTAAACAGGGTCTGTATGCCCGCTATTGGGATCGGCAATCTGGTGGGTTCATATCAACACAGGTTGCACAATAACCCTTTCGTATTTGTGTGACGGGCGATAGGGGAGCCGTATGACAGAATATAAAATTACCCGTTTGGGTCATCAGGGCGATGGTATTGCTGATGGACCATTGTTCGCGCCGATGACTTTGCCCGGTGAAATCGTGACCGCTACGCAAGAGGGCGATGCGCTGAAAGATGTGCGTATTCAAACGCCATCTTCGGATCGTGTTGCTGCGCCTTGCCGTCACTTCAAGTCTTGTGGTGGCTGTCAGTTGCAACATGCGAGTGATGAATTCGTTGCGACGTGGAAAGCGGAAATTGTGAAACGCGCCTTTGCTGCGCATGATCTGTCACCTGAAATTCGTCCAACACTGACTTCACCCGCCAAATCACGCCAGCGCGCAACAGTAGCAGCCAAGCGTACGAAAAGCGGTGCGATGGTTGGCTTCCATGGTCGCGCTAGCGGCACAATTATCGAAGTACCTGATTGCCAGCTGCTTGATCCCAAGATCATGGCAGGTTTCCCAATCGCTGAGGAATTGGCAACAATCGGTACCAGCCGTAAAGCGGCGTTGGCTGTTACGCTGACTGTGTCTGAAGATGGTTTGGATGCATCTGTTACTGGCGGCAAGGAACTAGATGGTCCTTTGCGTTCTGAACTTGCGCAATTGTGTGACCGCAGTGGTTTGGCCCGTCTCACATGGGATGGCGAAACGATCGCCATGCGTACGCCACCGCGCCACGCCTTTGGCAATGCTAAAGTTGTTGTGCCTGCAGGTGGGTTTTTGCAAGCGACTGCCCACGGTGCTGCGACATTGCAGGCTTTGGTTGGTGAGATTGTTAAAGGCAGCAAACGCGTTGCTGACCTGTTCGCGGGTAGCGGTACATTTGCTTTGCCTTTGGCGCAGACATCTGCCGTTCATGCAGTTGAAGGCGACAAGGCGATGGTCGCGGCCCTTGATCAGGGTTGGCGCATGGCCCTTGATCTGAAACCGGTCACATCAGAGGCCCGCGATTTATTCCGCCGTCCTATGTTGCCGGATGAATTGGCCAAGTTTGACGCTGTTGTTCTGGATCCACCACGTGCTGGTGCAGTCGAACAGGTGCGTGAAATTGCGAATTCAAAAGTGAACGTGATTGCCTATGTGTCATGTAATCCAGTGACCTTTGCGCGCGACGCTGCGCAATTGGTTGAAGCCGGGTTTGTTTTGGAATGGGTTCAACCTGTTGATCAGTTCCGCTGGTCTTCGCATGTTGAGTTGGTCGGTTCGTTCCGGCGCGAAAATTCCAAGGTTGAGGGGCCTAAACTCACTATCGGGTGATCGAACGGTTTTTAGTATCCCGAAAGCCATCGGCAATGTTAGAAGCCCAATATTCCAATAGGTAATTTGAGTAGACTTTATGAAGCGTAGAAATTTGATTTTGACTGGAATTGCAGCTGCGCTCGTCAGTTCGTGTTCGTCTAAGAGTAAATTCAAAACCTACCGCGGTCCTGAAGTCACTTTTATTGTCGTAAACAAATCAGAACGTAAAATGTTCCTGTTTCACAAAAATTCTGTGTTGAAAGAATATGATTTTGATCTGGGTTTTGCCCCAATTGGTGACAAGTTCTACGAGGGTGATGGGCGAACACCTGAAGGCACCTATTTTATCGACCGCAGAAATCCGAACAGTAAATACCATCTTTCGATTGGTATCTCATACCCCAATGCTAGAGATCGGGCAGAAGCTGCGACGCTTGGCAAGCCACCAGGTGGAGATATCTTTATCCACGGGGAATCAAATCGCCTCAAATTGGGAAAAAACGATTGGACTTGGGGATGCATTGCTGTGCCGAACCGCGAAATGGAAGAGATCTACTCGATGGTCCAAAACGGCACACCGATTAAGATAAATCCTTAAATCGCGGCCCTACGCTTTTGTTTTATTACTCGGCAGCAGCGACAATTTCGGCGACTTCTTCACCGGTCGTTGCTGTTTCCTCTGAAATTACAATGGGCACCAAACGGCTTGCTGACGGATTGGCCGATGGAATCAACGGAGATGTTGACGGGTTACCCATGATCAGGGTCCACCAAATTTTACCGTTTTCTTCTTGATGCCAAGCGAAACCCATATCTTTGGCATCGGCGGCTAGAATTGTGCGGCGTGTGTCTGGTTGCTCAATCCAAGCGCCCAATGTTTCCAACTCAGTTTCATATGATTCAGAAATGTTTTCACCGACTAACTGACCTGTATAGCCAACGCGCTGAACGCGATCGATTGGGGATGAACCGTCTGAACCAAAGTGCCATGGGCGGTTTTGGATGGACATGTCACGGGAGTGCGTTGCTGCTGCGGCATTTAGTTGAGGGTTAAGTTCAACAGGTACAGCCCCTTTTGAACCACGCAATGCGTTTACTGAGTCAAGCATACGAAATTGAAGCTTGCCGGTCTCATTGCGACCAATCTTGTAAACTTTCGTAGCTGGCTTGCCGTCACGGCCCAATTGAGGTTCAGATGGGGTACAGGCAGAAAGTGAAATCAATCCGACCATCATTATTGCGATCATTCTGACCATTATTTGCTCCACT
>JAGSGK010000215.1 GCA_023955215.1 Paracoccaceae bacterium | reverse complement strand
CTATAAAATAGCTGATATCTTAGCCTTAGCCCAAGCATCACATAAAACGCACGCCTGTATCTCACCGAAACAACGCGGTTATACCCACAATTATGGGCTAGTTTGCAATCTGGGGAAGCAGATGGCGGACAGACAGGGATTCGAACCCTGGAGACGGTCACCCGCCTACACACTTTCCAGGCGTGCGCCTTCGACCACTCGGCCACCGATCCGTTGGCGGCGGTTTAGCAAGCGATGGCAGAGGTTTGCAAGCGCGAAATGCACCCAAAACCATCAATCATCAAGGTGAAGGTAAATCCGGCGATTTCTTTGGCCTTTTTTCTCAATTTTACCAAGGCGAACCGCACCAATTTCCCCCGTGCGTCCTACATGGGTGCCGCCGCAAGGCTGAACATCGATCTGGTCGTCGAGCGTACCAATGCGTACCAGACGAATACGCCCGGCCCCACGCGGCGGTTTGACTGTAAGCGTTTTAACCAATTCTGGATGCGCATCTAGGGTCGTTTGATCGATCCAGTCCTCAGACACCACAACATCCATCTCGACGAATGTTTGCAACGCTTGCTCGATTATCTCGCGATTTTCAGGCGCATCTGGCATGTCAAAGTCCAAGCGTCCTTTGCCGGCTCCAATCGACCCACCCGTGACACCAAATGGCACAGCCACGGACAGAAGGTGGAGTGCGGTGTGCACGCGCATATGTTTGTAGCGGCGCTCCCAATCCAGCTCTTGGATCAGTATAGCACCGATGGGCGGTAAAGCCTGAGGCTCTGCAGGAATCAGGACGATCTCATCACCATCGCCTTTGATCGCAGTTGCAATCGGCATGGATTGATTGTCCCAACGCAACTCTCCGCTGTCACCAGGCTGTCCGCCACCTTTTGGATAAAACACCGTCTTATCCAGAACAATACCACCCTCAAGTGTATGCGCGACGACCTTGGCCTGCGCATCACGAAGATAGGCATCTTCACGAAATAACATCTCAGTCATGTATCACCTACCAAGGCTTCTGGGTTTTTGATCCAAATATCACGCTGTGCGAATGGCATTTCGATGCCCTCTTCAACAAACCTAGCTAAGATTTGATGGTTCACATCATTCTTAACCGTCAGGCTCCAATTTACGTCCCGTAGGATCATCCGAATTTCAAAGTCGAGCGAATCCGAGCCAAACCCTGAAAACAGAATAAAGGGTGCGGGATTGGCCAGAACCATCGGTTGGGCCTCTGCAATCTCGCGCAGGATGCCCTCAACCTTCTTGGTGTCCGTACCGTAGGCCACGCCAACATTCATGATCAGGCGACCAATTGTATTGCCACGGGTATAGTTCGTAACAGTCCCACTCACCAAATCAGCGTTTGGTACAATAACGTCGGTACGATCAAAAGTTTCAATACGGGTCGAGCGCACAGAGATCGCACGCACATAACCGTGCTTGCCACCCACTTCGATCCAATCGCCTTCAGAGATGGGGCGTTCGATCAGTAAGATGATCCCAGACACAAAGTTAGAAACGATGTTCTGAAGGCCAAAACCGATACCAACCGACAGTGCACCAGCAACGATTGCAAGAGACGACAGGTCAATCCCTGCCCCCGTAATTGCCATCAGTGCAGCGACAAAGATACCGACGTAGCCAATCCCTGAAACAATGGCGTTCTGGCCACCTTTGTCGATCTGGGTCTTTGGCAGGACGTTATTGCGCAGCGCCCCTTGCAGAAGACGCGTGATCATATAGCCACCGACAAAGATCACGACAAAGGTGATAAAGTCACTGGGCGACACACGACTGTCGCCAACCGCAAATCCCTTGGAAAAGGCAGACCAAAGTTCGGTTAAGTCTGCAATCCGCGCGCCCCAGATCAAGGCTAAAACAGGTGTTGCTGACAACAAGATAATGAAACCGACCAACACAGGAACAAGTGCTTCACGAGCAGCAACACCCTGCCCTGTAATCCAGCCGTAAACATCCGCCAAGAACCGCTGCAAAACGATGACGATGCCAAGCACAGACAAACTTAGGATCGCAGGCTCGACCAGTGCATCCCCCGCCTGACCATACCCAATTGCGGCCATTAATGGGCCAACCACTGCAAGGATGACTGCCGCGAGGCCAATAAGGCGCATGATCCGCGAGAACGTGGTAACTTTACGCTCCCCGTCATCATCAACAACAACCTGCGAGGCACTGCGCAACACTTGCCCGATGCGGAACAAAAAGACCCCAGCAAGGACAGTCAGCGGGAAATTCAAAACTGGCTCTGTCACATCCGAAATCGTGCCAAAGCTGAGCAGCGTATCAAGAATACTGCGCAAAACGACAACAAACGAAAGCATGTAAATGTCAGCGCGCGCCGCACGGCGTCTTTCAACACTAATCGGAATAAGCGGATCTTCATCCTCGCGCGGGAACAACCAATCGGCCAACCAACGCGCACCAAAGAGCAATGCGGCCCAAACTGGAAGACTGCTAACCAGCTCTTCGCCCCGCAATCCAAGCATTCCGGTTGCGACCAACGCAAACGCCAAAGCAACAACGCCCAAGAATGGGACAATCACGGCAAACAACGAAAGAACAAAGCCCCAGACTTCTGAACCATTGCGTCCAAAGGTTCTTAAGTACCTATCGAGGGCAACAACCCACCGACGACCACGGGTCAACAGTACAGCCGCCAGCCCAAGCAGTAACAAAATTACGGGCGCGGTTTCGCGTAGTGTTTTCAACGCGGTCGCATCGCTAAACAAACGGCGCTCTGCGGTCAGGCCATTGACCACATTAGACAAGTCCGTCAGCGCAACGCCCCAATTTCCTGGGTTAACTGGTGACGGCCCAAGGGAAAGTAATCTATCGGCCTGGCGTGCGCGAATAATCGTGTCGATTTCACCGATCAAACCGTCCGCGCGGCTATAGGCGGCCTCAGCCACCTGTACTGGTGCCTGAAGCTTGGCAAGCTGCTGGGTGATCTCGCTGCGCTGCGAAGCAATGGTTGCTGGCTCAATACCGCTTTCAGGCACAGGACCCAGCGCGGCAAGCTGAGCCTGCAATGTGGTGATACGTTCCGCGTTCAGCAGTCGGGCTTCTGCAAACTTTGTCCGAAAATTAACGATGCGCGTCCGCAGTGTTTCAAACACTTCGTTCGTGCCAGCCTCACCATCAACAGCGGCCTCCGCCCGCGTTGCTACACTTTTCCAAAGATCATAATCGATCGGTTCACTTGTTTGAGCAATCGCCGCAAAGGGAACAAAAAGACACAAGGCAAGGCTGAGCAGCCAACGGTGCAACATGGGTTATACGACCTCAGTAACGTCTGGAAGACTTGCTGGTTCTTCATCCAACCAATCAGGAATTGGCAAACCTTTTTCACGCAAAAACGCCGGATTGTACAATTTGGACTGATAACGTGTGCCAAAATCACATAGGATCGTCACGATCGTATGCCCCGGTCCCATGTCTTTGGCCAAACGCATCGCACCAGCGACGTTCACACCTGACGAGCCACCAAGGCAAAGCCCTTCATGCTTGAGGATGTCAAAGACAACCGGCAGCGCCTCAGAGTCGTGAATATTATAGCTATAGTCAGGTTTTAGGCCCTCAAGGTTCTTTGTGATGCGAACCTGACCAATTCCTTCGTTGATCGAGCCACCTTCAGTCATGGTCAACTCATCTTTGGTGTAGAAATTGTATAGTGCGGCACCGTCAGGATCAGCCAAACCAATTGTCACGCCTTTAGGCTGAAGGACTTCACTCACACCTGCCAACGTACCACCCGAACCAACTGCACAAATAAAGCCATCAACCTTACCGTCAGTTTGCTCCCAGATCTCTGGGCCCGTAGTTTCAACGTGGGCTTGACGGTTCGCTATGTTGTCAAATTGGTTGGCCCAGATCGCACCATTTGGCTCAGTCTTAGCAAGCTCATTTGCCAAGCGTTCAGAATACCGGACAAAGTTATTTGGGTTACGGTAAGGAGCCGCAGGAACCTGAACCAAGTTCGCACCAGCAAGGCGCAACATATCTTTTTTCTCTTCAGATTGCGTTTCAGGGATAACGATAACCGTTTTGAACCCCATCGACGCACCAACAAGCGCAAGGCCAATACCGGTGTTACCCGCAGTACCCTCAACGATCGTACCGCCCGGTTTCAACGCACCGCTGGCAATCGCGTTCTTGATGATGAACAGCGCAGCACGATCCTTGACCGACTGGCCCGGATTCATAAATTCAGCTTTGCCCAAGATCTCGCAACCGGTTTCTTCACTGGCTTTATTCAAACGGATAAGGGGTGTCTTGCCGATGCTTTCAGCCAAGTTATTTGCGATGCGCATTGTGGTGTCTCGCTTTGGATTGGGCAGCGTTACGCGCTGCGTTGTCGTGTTGGAATTTTTGTACCCTTGGGAGTGGGTAATCTCAAGTCAAACCGCGCAAACGTTCACGATGGAAGGCCAGCCAATAGGCCATAGTGACCAAAGGCACGTTTGCGGCCTGCTGGCTTTGAACCAGCTCCATCAACGCCTCAAAGGACAATAGATGGGTTTGGATGTCTTCGTTTTCGGTTTCAAGACCAGAAATTCCAACAATATCATCAGGTAAATCAACCAAACCAACATATTGATAGAAAAATTCGGTTGAGCACCCCGGCGATGGATAGGCTTCGCAAACCTGTTCTAAATGGTTGATCGTCAGCCCGGCTTCTTCTTCGGCCTCGCGAATGGCGCATGCTTGGGGTGTTTCACCCGCGTCCACACGACCTGCAATTGGCTCTAACTGCCAAAGGTTCGGATCACCGCGCCCGAGTGGCCCCATACGCATCTGTTCAACCAACAGCACACGATCGCGACCAGCATCATAGGGTAAAAGGATTGCGGCATCCGTCCCAACGAACACAGCGCGCTGCAACGTGGACGTTTTGGTTCCGTCAAAGCGTTCGTGTTTCAGCTCGAAGGCATCCAACGCGAAAAAATCCGTGTATTCACGGGTCTTTTTCACTACTTCGACATCCCCTTTAAGGGTCGTGCTGCCATGTTTACTGGAAAGCGCATTCAAATTAGCCGCAGCGCGCGAACGGATCATCGGGAACATGCGCACAATATCGGCAGCGCTACGTTCTCCAAAGAACGACATAACTTCGCGCGCAGCAATCACAGTCATCGCCGCCCACGTGTCTTCCCAAGCCTGCAAGCCCCATAGCCCATTGGGGGTGACGCCATTCTTGGGCGGAAAATAAACGTCGACCACCTGCCCGTTTGAAACGGTTTCACGGCGCAACGTATAATCAAAGCCACCTTCGTAGAAGTTCAAGCGTTCTAAGTCCAAACTGCTCAAATTATTCAGAACCAGACCTGACTGTGAATGCCCAACCCTACAGCTGATCAACGGGAACGGACCCTCCAAAGCAGCCATCGCAGCATGGTCTGGCAGTTCACAAGCAACCATATCAATCTGGGCCGCTGATCGCCCCAAGACGATTTCCAACAACGGGATATGGCGCAATGTGCCGTAAACAAACAAATCAGCCATAAATCAGTGAACGCGATGCCAAATGGCTTCAACGATCAAACCCGCAACAATCCCACCAATCAAGGCCGTGCCCCAAAGGGCTGTCGAGGAAACCTTGACGACAAAATCAATTCCAATCGG
>JAGSGK010000218.1 GCA_023955215.1 Paracoccaceae bacterium | reverse complement strand
TGATTGTTGGTCACGTCCAGTGCGGTTTCAATCATCGAAAGAACGAAGCCTTTGATGCCGAAGCCATATTGTTTTATGTTGCGCTTCTCGGCTTGAAGCAGCCTGTCCAGCAGGTCCGGTGCATCGCAGAACTCTGAGAGCATGGCAGAAAAGCGTGCTTGTGTTAATTGAAAGAACCGCTCGTTATGCCAAAGCGTATCATCGGCATCAAAACCAATAGTTGTGACCTTTAGTGACATCTTGTCTGCTGCCTCTTTTCTCAAACCGCACTCACGTTATATAGAGCAGTTGAATGTCTACCATTGGATTCTACAGCCGGAGTGGCAATGAACAAAGATCTACAAATGATGTCGGACAAATTCGACGATGATGGTGACACAGCTGTCGTCACGAAGGTTAAGCCCAAGACAAAGCGCCCGCCGCTTTATAAGGTCATGTTGTTGAACGATGATTTCACGCCGATGGAATTCGTGGTTATGGTTTTAGAGCGCTTTTTTGGGCTTAACCATGCCCAAGCCTTTGAGATTATGTTGACCGTTCACGAAAAAGGGTTGGCCGTTGTTGGCGTCTTTAGCCACGAAATAGCCGAGACTAAAGTGGCTCAGGTTATGGATTCGGCACGTCAAAATCAGCACCCGCTGCAATGCACTATGGAAAAAGAAGAATAATATTATGATTGGTGCACGCTTGCCCCTTGCTCTGGAAACGGGCGGATTAACTGTGCCCACGGGCCGTATCGCTGTCTTTCACCCCACGCCAGAGGCAAATTTGCGCAGTTTGCCAGCGGAGCAATGCGAGATAATTCAGCCGTTTCGCCCCGCTTATGAGGCGTTCAAAGCTGCCGGCTATAGCTGTGCGGTCGAGCCGACAGAGCGGTACGCACTGTCCATCATCTGTTTGCCCCGCGCCAAAGCAGAGGCCCGGTCAATCATCGCGAAAGCAGCTGCTTTTACGGATGGTCCTATCATTATTGATGGGCAAAAGACCGAGGGCGTTGACAGTATATTTAAGGATTTGCGCAAACGCGGAGATGTTTCTGCGACCATATCTAAAGCCCACGGAAAACTGTTTTGGGTCAACAGCCATGACGGTTTGGAAGATTGGGCGCAAACTCCAACATTGACCGAGGGTGGTTTTTGGACTGGCCCTGGTGTCTTTTCTGCTGACGGTGTTGATCCTGCGTCAGAATTGTTGGCGCAAGCGTTGCCTGAGAAGCTGGGCAAGAATGTTGCGGACCTTGGTGCGGGCTGGGGTTATCTGTCAGCCCACGCGCTGACGCGCGATATAAATGAAATCCATTTGGTCGAAGCGGGCCATTTAGCTTTGGAATGTGCCAAGCGCAATGTCACGGATGAGCGCGCCCAATACCACTGGGCTGACGCAACAAAATGGGCGCCTAAGGGTCGAATTGATACAGTAATCATGAACCCTCCCTTTCATGTTGGTCGCGCAGCAGAGCCGTCATTGGGCCAAGCTTTTGTTGCAACAGCTGCGCGTGTATTGGCCAACTCTGGACAGCTTTGGATGGTTGCAAATCGCCACCTTCCTTATGAAGATGCCTTGAACGCCAACTTTGGTAAGGTCACAGACCTTGGTGGTGATACACGGTTCAAACTATTCCACGCTGCGCGCCCTTTGCGCAAACGTGCATAACCAATGTTTCGACAAGGATAATAGCCATGTCATTTTCTATTTCAGGTAAGACTGTCATCGTAACAGGGGCGGCCAACGGTATCGGGTTGGCCATCGCCCGTAGTTTTGCAGATCGCGGTGCAAACGTAATGTGTGCGGATATGGATGAGGCGCGCCTGAAAGACGAATTGGGCACGCAATTGGATGAAGGTAACATGCGTTACTTTGCTGGTGATCTGCGCCAACGCTTGACCATCGCCAATCTTATTTCTGCGACGATTGACGCCTTTGATCAGGTTGATGTCTTGGTAAACGCCTCCCGTCAGGTGATGACGACGGACGTCATGGATGTTGAAGACACTTCTGTTGAAGTGTTGCTTGAGCAAAACATGATGACCAGCCTGCGCCTGACGCAGCAAATCGCCAAACGGATGATCAAACAAGCGGGCGAACAGAATGAAGGCACGGTGGGAACTATCGTTAACCTTAGTTCAATTGCGGCACGCAGTTCGCGTCCTGAGTTAATGGGCTATTCGATTGCTTCTGCTGCGATGGAGCAAATGACGCGCTCAATGGCATTGGCGCTTGCACCAAACCGTATCCGCGTTAATGCAGTGGCCTTCGGGTCTGTCATGTCCGCATCCCTTCAAGCCGCTATGGCAGAACACAGCGACTGGCGCGACGAAATCGAGGAAAAAACCCCACTTGGCCGTGTTGCGGGTCCCGGTGAGTTGGTGGATGCAGTGCAATTTCTTGCTTCAGATGCATCGGCCTTTATGACGGGCGAAGTTGTGACAGTAGATGGTGGGCGCAGCTTGCTTGATCCAATTTCAGCGCCAGCCCACTAACCGAAGGACCAGCGATATGGCCAGTGATCAAATCAACGCTTTCGACGCTGAAAAAGCACGTGCATCGGCATGGTTTCGCGAATTGCGTGATCAGATTGTTACTGCCTTTGAGGGGATTGAAGCCAACCACACCACAGGCCCAATGTGCGACGCACCTGTAGGTGCGTTTGAACTGACGGAAACCACGCGTACGTCCGATGATGGATCAGATGCTGGTGGTGGCTTGATGAGCGTGATGCGCGGCGGCCGCGTATTTGAAAAAGTTGGTGTGAATATCTCAACCGTCTATGGCACTTTGGGTGAACGCGCGCAAAATGCGATGGCGGCCCGTAAGGGTATTCCGGGGATGAAAGACGATCCGCGGTTTTGGGCTGCTGGTATCAGCCTTGTTGCCCACATGCAGAACCCACATGCGCCAGCAGTTCATATGAACACTCGGATGTTTTGGACCCCGCATGCATGGTGGTTTGGTGGCGGATCAGACCTGAACCCTTGCATCGAATATGACGAGGACACGGCGCATTTCCACGACCAGCAAAAGCAGCATCTCGATCCGCACGGGGCCGATCTGTATCCTAAATTAAAAGAATGGGCCGACACCTATTTCTATATCCCGCACCGTCACCGAGCGCGGGGCGTTGGTGGCATCTTTATGGATGATCGCTGCACTGGGGATTGGGAGGCTGATTTCGCCCTGACCCAAGACATTGGCCGGGCGTTTCTACCCGCTTACCTACCGCTTGTGGAAAAGCGCAAAGTCCAAGATTGGGATGAAGCAGCCAAGGATGCGCAGCTTGTTCATCGCGGTCTCTACGCGGAATATAATCTGGTCTATGATCGTGGGACTAAGTTTGGCCTTGAGACGGGTCATGATGCGAATGCAGTTTTGATGAGTCTGCCGCCACTGGCGAAATGGACCTGAGCAAACGTTTAGTGTGTGTGCCAGTCAAAGAAGCCTTCGCCAGCACGTTCTAAAAGCTCTTTTGCAAGCTCAACGCCCATTGCAGCGCCGGTTTCAATCGGACCACGGCGTTCACCGCTAAGAGACTGTGACCCGTCTGGCCGCAGCACTTCACCGCGTAAATGCAATTCGTCTCCATCCAAGGTCGCCAGACCTGCAATCGGAGTTTCACATGATCCGTCTAACGCCTGAAGAAACGCACGCTCTGCGGCAAGGCGTTGACCGGTTGGGGTATCGTGTACGGCAGCCAACATCTCTTGCATCCGTGCGTCATCTGCACGGCGTTCGATTCCGATAGCACCTTGGGCAACTGCAGGCAGCATGTCTTCTGGATCAACCGGTGTGGCGGGTACATCGTCACGGCCAAGGCGTTTCAAGCCAGCGGTTGCAAGAAAAGTACATTCTGCGATACCATCATCTAGCTTTTTCAAGCGGGTCTGCACGTTGCCGCGAAATTCGACGACATTCAGGTCTGGGCGGCGGTTCAGCAATTGCGCACGCCGTCGTAGGCTGGACGTGCCGACGACGGCACCACTTGCCAGTTCTGCGATAGAACCCAAGTTTGGTGAAATGAACGCATCGCGCACGTCTTCTCGCGGCAGGTAAACGTCCAGCAGCAAACCGTCTGGTTGGATTGTTGGCATGTCCTTCATCGAGTGAACGGCGATGTCGATCTTACCTGACAGCAGGTCCTCTTCAATTTCGCGTGTGAATAGACCTTTGCCACCAATGTCTTTGAGTGGGCGATCTTGGATCATGTCCCCTGTCACCTTGATAACGACAACCTCAAAGGCATCCTCAACCAAACCAAAGGCAGCCATAAGGCGGGCCCTTGTTTCATAGGCTTGGGCCAAGGCCAAAGGCGATCCACGGGTGCCGATTTTGAGAGGCTGTGCGGGGGAGGGGAGATCAAAATTCATAAGCCTTTTTAGGCGCGTCATATGCGCCTGACAAGCTACGATCTCTTGACAAAATCGCCGCAGGGCGTGACCAACGGCCAACCGTAAAAAGGATACTGATCATGACCTCATCCAAAACTATTCTGCGCGCGCTTGCTGGTGAAACACTACCAACACCGCCGATTTGGATGATGCGTCAAGCGGGTCGCTATTTGCCAGAGTACAAAGCGACACGCGCACAGGCCGGTGATTTCCTGTCGTTGTGCTACAATCCTGATCTTGCGACCGAAGTGACATTGCAGCCCATTCGTCGCTATGGTTTTGACGCGGCTATCTTGTTTGCTGACATTTTGCTGATCCCGCAAGCACTGGGCGCAGATCTGTGGTTTGTCACCGGCGAGGGCCCGCGTCTGTCCACGATCACGTCGCAGGCAGACCTTGATAAACTTGGCCCTGTGTCTGACATCCATGAAACGCTGAACCCGATCTATCAGACTGTGCGCAACCTTTCAGGGGCGTTGCCCTCAGAGACCACCTTGATCGGCTTTGCTGGGGCTCCTTGGACCGTTGCGACCTATATGATCGCAGGGCGTGGTACGCCGGATCAAGCACCCGCGCACAAGCTAATGAACGAACAGCCCGAGGTGTTTGATGCGCTGATGGACAAGATCACTGAAGCAACCATCGATTATCTGCTGATGCAGATTGAAGCGGGTGCTGAAGTTGTAAAAATCTTTGACAGCTGGGCAGGTTCCTTACCCGGTGCTGCGTTCCAGAAATATTCGCTAGAACCAGCGCGCCGCATTACGGCAGTATTAAAAGCGAAATACCCAGATACGCCCATCATTGGCTTCCCGCGTGAAGCTGGCGATGGCTACATCGGATTCGCAAAAGCGACTGGCGTGGACTGTGTTGCGCTGGATAATTCGGTGACACCTGAATGGGCCGTGAAAAATGTTCAGGTTGATGGGTGTGTTCAAGGCAACCTGAAATCTTCGCATATGGTGACAGGTGGTCAGGCCTTGGTCGACGAAACACGTTCTATTGTTAAGGCATTTTCGGGTGGTCCACATATCTTTAACCTTGGTCACGGCATCACACCAGACGCCAATCCAGACAACGTTCAGCGCATGATTGATGCCGTACGTGATGTTTAATTGATTTCGTGGGTTGACGACTCCGTTCTGGTCTCCTAATTCCCATCCTCACGGCGCGGTAGCTCAGTTGGTTAGAGCGATCGACTCATAATCGATAGGTCGGGAGTTCA
>JAGSGK010000244.1 GCA_023955215.1 Paracoccaceae bacterium | reverse complement strand
TTGGAAGTTCGCAAGATCGGCAAATCTGAGCGTGAAGAAAAAGTTATGCGCGCATTGGGCATGGTTCAGATGCAAGATTTCGCAGGTCGCCGCCCTTCCCAACTTTCTGGTGGTCAACAACAACGCATCGCTTTGTCGCGTGCATTAGTGTTTGAACCAGAATTGGTTTTGATGGATGAGCCACTTGGCGCCCTTGATAAACAACTGCGCGAAACGCTGCAGTTTGAAATTACCAACTTGGCACACGAGCTGGGCATTACGACTGTTTACGTTACGCACGATCAAACAGAAGCCCTGACGATGTCAGACCGTGTAGCGGTGTTTGAAAACGGCCGCATTCAACAACTGGCTGCGCCAGACAAATTGTACGAAGAGCCAGAGAACAGCTTTGTTGCGCAGTTCATCGGGGAAAATAACACCCTCGAAGGTGTCATTAAAGAAATTAAAGGTGGCGTTGCGCTTGTCCAGCTCGAAAATGGTGACCTGATCGATGCCAAGCCAATCAACGTAACTGAGGCCGGCCAGCGCACACGCGTTTCTATCCGCCCAGAGCGCGTTGAGATGGACAAGTCACGTCTGTCGCCAGACGCACACACACTGAAAGCTGAAGTGCTGGAATTCATCTATATGGGTGACATCTTCCGCACGCGCCTTCGGGTTGCAGGAAATGACGACTTCGTAATCAAAACACGCAACGCACCAGATCAGGTACGTTTGCAGCCAGGCCAGATGATCGACATCGGTTGGTTGGCAGAGGATTGCCGCGCGCTCGACGCGTAGCGGTATAATACATCGCGCAGCATAATGTCTGCGCGATGAAATTAGGTTGGGAAAACAAACCCGTACCCAGCCTTAATACAATTCGGGCTCAACTGGGAGACTATTATGACACTCACCAAACTACTAACAGCTACTACAGCCCTTACTTTGGTTGCTGGCGTTGCTGCTGCTGAAGAAATGACAATCGTATCTTGGGGCGGTGCTTACACTGCTTCACAAAAAGGTGCGTATCACGACCCATATTCAGAAAAAACTGGCGTTACGATCATCAATGATGACTCTTCTGCAGAAGCCGTAGCTAAATTGCGCGCTATGTCAGAAGCTGGCAACGTAACTTGGGACGTTGTTGACGTTGTTGCAGCTGATGCGATCCGTCTTTGCGACGAAGGCCTTGCGCTTGAAATCGATGCGGACACAATGCTTGCAGACGCTCCAGATGGCACAAAAGCTTCTGAAGATTTCGGCGACCTATTGGTTTCTGACTGCTTCATTCCACAAATCGTTTATTCAACAACATTCGGTTACCGCACTGACCTAGTTGGCGATACTGCACCAACTACTGTTTGCGCAGTATTCGACACAGAAGCATACCCAGGTAAGCGTTCACTAGAAAAACGCCCAATCAACAACATGGAATGGGCTCTTCTTTGTGACGGCGTTGCAAAAGACGCAGTTTATGACGTTCTTGCGACTGAAGAAGGTCAACAGCAAGCTCTTGATAAACTAGCAACAATCAAAGACGACGTTATCTGGTGGTCTGCTGGTGCTGACACTCCACAGCTTTTGGCTGATGGCGAAGTTGTCATGGGTTCCACATACAACGGCCGTCTGTTCGCAGCGATCGAAGAGCAAAAATTGCCAGTGGCAATGCTTTGGGACGCACAAGTATTTGACCTTGATGGGTGGATTATCCCAGCAGGTCTAAGCGAAGAGCGTCAAGCACGCGCACTTGATTACATCATGTTCGCGACTGACACACAGCGTCTAGCTGACCAAGCACAGTACATCTCTTACGGTCCTGCGCGTAAATCTTCTGCACCACTCGTTGGTAAGCACAAGACATTGGGAATCGACATGGCACCACACATGCCAACTGACCCAAACAACGCAAAGAACACGTTCTTGTATAACTACGAGTTCTGGGCTGATTACCGTGATGACATCGACGCAAAATTCCAAGCGTGGTTGGCTAAGTAAGCCAGCAAGGCGGGGTTAAACCCACCTAATGTTGCACAATTCGGCGGGGGCGATTTAGCCCCCGCCACTCCTTTACTGAAAGACTAAAGATGAGCGATAGCACTGCAAATGGCCTCGTGTTGGCCGCTGATGGCACGCCCCTAAAACGAAGCCTCTCACGCGCCATGCGCCGCCAGAAGATACGGGCCTTCATGCTGGTTGCACCATTGTTGATCTTTGTTCTTTTGACATTCATCTACCCAATCGGTGTGATGCTTTCACGTTCTGTTCAAAACGACATCGTTCCGGAAACCTTGCCCGAGACTGTGCGTGTTCTGGGCGCATGGGATGCTTCAAGCGGCGAGCTGCCTGACGAAGCGGTTTATGCAGCCTTCACGCGCGACATGTCCGTTGCAATCGAAGCCAAGAAACACACACGCCTTGGTTCGCGCTTGAACTATGAAAAGACCGGATTTTCTTCTATGTTCCGCCAGTCTGGTCGTAAGATGAAAAAACTCGATCCGGTGGCAGATGCCCCTTTCAAAGAAAAGCTGATCAAAATCCACAAAGGCTGGGGTGATGTTGAGACGTGGAAAACACTTCAAACTTATTCAGGCCTTTATACATCGGGTTACTTCCTAAACGCAGTTGATGCGCGCATGACCCCCGAGGGCATGGCGTGGCAACCTGAAGACAAGCAGATCCTGCTCAAGTTGTTTGGGCGTACATTGGTCATGTCATTGATCATCACAGGTTCCTGTATCCTACTAGGCTATCCAATCGCGTGGCTTTTAGCGAACGTATCACCGCGCAATGCAAATTTGTTGTTGATCCTTGTTCTGCTGCCATTCTGGACCTCTCTGTTGGTGCGAACATCAGCATGGAAAGTGATGCTGCAACAGAATGGTGTGATCAACGAAGTACTTGTTTGGATCGGGCTGGTCCCTGATGGGGATCGACTGATCCTGATCAACAACGAATTCGGTACGATCGTCGCCATGACGCACATCTTGCTGCCCTTTATGATCTTGCCGATGTACTCCGTGATGCAGACCATTCCACCTGTCTACTTGCGCGCTGCTAAATCTATGGGCGCAACGAATTGGACAGCGTTCTGGCGCGTCTACTTTCCACAATCCATCCCTGGAATTGGGGCGGGATCTATCCTCGTGTTTATTCTATCGATTGGCTATTACATCACTCCGGAAATCGTTGGTGGGACCAAAGGTGTCTTCATCTCCAACCGGATCGCATACCACATTTCGTCATCGCTCAACTGGGGTCTGGCTGCTGCACTTGGCACCATTCTACTGATCGTCGTTCTAGCCCTATACTGGGCCTATGATCGGATCGTGGGCATCGACAACGTGAAATTAGGATAAAGACAATGGCTGCACCAACACCGATTTCACGTAAACCACTGTCCTTCGTTTTGCCAACCGCAGGCGGGATCGGCGCGTTCCTTGGATTGTTCCTTGGCACGGGCAATGGCTCTGGCCTAATTGGCATGCTTTTGGGCGCGGCTGTTATTGCTGCAATGGCATATGGTTTTATCGTCGATCTGCAAAATGAAAAGCTGGCCAAATGGATTTCGGTCATTGGCTTTGGTATCGTCGGCTATATGTTTGGCGGGATTATCCTGACAATCGTGGCCGGCCTTGTAGGCATGTTTTATCACTGGCTGATCTATTGGTTATATGAGGGACGCTACCGCGCCAAATTGCTACCATACCTCACCGCTGGTCAGGTTCTTTGGCACTATGGTTTCCGTTGCATCGCGGCGCTGATCTTTATTTTCCTGATCACACCAATCCTTGTGATCATCCCGCTTAGCTTTAACGCGCAAGACTTCTTTACCTATACGCCTGGCATGTTGCGTCTGGACCCTGATGCGTATTCTTTGAAGCACTATCAGGACTTTTTTACCAACAATGAATGGCAACGTTCCTTGAAGAACTCACTGACCATCGCACCGATTGCAACGGTCATCTCAGTTTCGCTTGGAACCCTTGCTGCGGTGGGCCTATCCCAAAGCCATATGCCGTTCAAAGGCACGATCATGGCGATCCTGATTTCACCAATGATTGTTCCATTGATTATCTCAGCAACTGGTATGTTTTTCTTTTACTCCCAACTTGGGCAGTTCATGGAAAATTCCTTGGGGATGGATAAGAACTTGGTCGGCTATATCAAGGTTATTTTGGCGCACGCCGTTCTGGGTATTCCATTCGTGATCATCACAGTAACTGCAACGTTGGTTGGCTTTGACCAATCCCTGACACGTGCGGCCGCGAACATGGGTGCAAACCCAATGACTACGTTCTTTCGCATTCAAATGCCACTGATCTTGCCAGGTGTTATCTCTGGTGGCTTGTTCGCCTTCATCACATCGTTTGATGAAGTTGTTGTCGTGCTGTTCATTGGATCAGCTGGCCAGAAGACATTGCCATGGCAAATGTTCACCGGCTTGCGCGAGCAGATCAGTCCAACAATCCTAGCGGTAGCAACGATCCTAGTGATTGTTTCGATCGGCTTGCTGACTGTGGTTGAGTTGTTGCGTCGCCGGTCCGAGCGTTTACGCGGTATGAGCCCTGCATAGGGTTTAGAGGGGGCCAGCCCCCCTCTGCCATAGGGCAGAGACCCCCGGAGTTTATTTGGTAAGATGAAGCGCCGCGTTTACAATATGTAAGCGCGGCGCTTTTTTTAATTAGCGTAGTTTTTTGAGCAACCCCAGGGATGCATAGCCATCAGGGCGCAGGCTTTTGCTAAGCTGGAACGCACGAACGGCGTTGATCGTTTTGGGGCCAATCAGGCCATCGACACCTTCGGTATCAAACCCTTGTGCAGTTAAGCGGCGTTGCATCTCTTGACGCTCCACAAACGTCAGGGCGCGGTCCCATGT
>JAGSGK010000284.1 GCA_023955215.1 Paracoccaceae bacterium | reverse complement strand
GTGTTCCTTGCCGAATACGGCCTTTCCACTGACGAAGGCGTTGCCCTGATGTGTTTGGCTGAAGCACTTTTACGCGTTCCAGATGCAGATACGATCGATGCATTGATTGAAGACAAAATTGCGGCATCCAACTGGGGTAAGCATTTAGGTAAATCTGCTTCCTCGCTTGTGAATGCCTCAACTTGGGCCTTGATGCTGACGGGCCGAGTGTTGGACGACAACGCACCTGCCACTGCGGGCCACCTCCAATCCGCACTTAAGCGTTTGGGCGAACCTGTTATTCGTACTGCCGTTTCGCGCGCGATGAAAGAAATGGGTCGTCAGTTCGTTTTGGGCGAAGACATCATTGCCGCTATGAAACGCGCCGCAAAAATGGAGGAAAAAGGGTTCACCTATTCCTACGACATGCTCGGCGAAGCCGCACGCACCGAAGCCGACGCAAAACGGTATCATCTTAGCTATTCGCGCGCGATTTCAGCCATTGCAACGGCATGTGTCCATGATGACGTTCAAAGCAATCCGGGCATTTCAGTTAAACTATCAGCACTCTATCCGCGCTATGAGCTGGCTAAACGTGAAGACGTGCTTCGCAATCTAACACCACGCCTACGCTCTTTGGCCTTGCTCGCGAAATCCGCAGACATGGGTCTGAATGTCGACGCAGAAGAAGTGGATCGTCTTGGACTGTCCCTCGAAGTAATCGAACAGGTTATTTCAGAGCCCGCTTTGGCTGGATGGGATGGATTTGGCGTGGTTGTTCAAGCTTATGGTCCACGTGCCGAAACCGCGATCCAAGCCTTGTATGACATGGCGGTCAAATATGACCGCAAGTTCATGGTGCGCTTGGTCAAAGGGGCCTACTGGGACACCGAAATCAAACAAGCCCAAGTTCTAGGTATGAAGCATTTCCCTGTCTTTACTCAAAAGGCACAGACCGACGTTAGCTATATCGCAAATGCACGCAAACTTTTGGACATGACGGATCGCATCTATCCGCAATTCGCGACCCACAATGCCCACACAGTTGCAGCCATCTTGCATATGGCAACTGACCCAAAGTCATACGAATTCCAGCGCCTGCACGGCATGGGCGAAGCTATGCACAAGATGGTCATGCAAGACAACGAAACGCGCTGCCGTATTTATGCCCCTGTGGGTGCACACCGTGATCTGTTGGCCTACTTGGTTCGCCGTTTGTTGGAGAACGGGGCCAACTCTAGCTTTGTGAACCAAATCGTGGACGAAGACGTGGCCCCGGAAGTTGTGGCCGCTGATCCGTTTGATAGCGTCAGCGTTGAAGGTCACACCATCACCATTGGTAGCGACCTTTACCAACCTGAACGGATCAATTCCCTTGGTTTCGATCTAGCCCACGCGCCAACTTTGGCGCAAATAGATGCCGCACGCCTGCAATTCGAAACATGCAAATGGGCGGCGCTGCCACTGCTAAACGGCAGAACCAATCCAGAAAACAGTCGCGATGTGATCAACCCTGCAAACCCAAATGACATCGTTGGGATAGCGCAATTTGCATCCCTGAAAGATGTTAAAACGGCCATTTCAAAAGCTAAACAATGGGATGCGCCCGTCGCAAAACGCGCGGCGATATTAAACAAAGCCGCTGATCTGTACGAAGCCAACTTTGGCGAATTGTTTGCACTGCTAACCCGGGAAGCAGGTAAAACCTTGCTGGATTGCGTTGCAGAATTGCGTGAAGCCGTGGATTTCCTGCGCTACTATGCAGCCCAAGCGACCGATGATGCACCTGCAGGCACAGCGCTTTGCATCTCTCCGTGGAACTTTCCTCTCGCGATCTACTCAGGACAAATCGCGGCGGCTCTCGCTTCGGGCAATGCGGTCCTTGCCAAACCCGCTGAACAAACCAGCCTCATGGCGTACCGTGCAGCCCAGCTGTTGCATGAAGCAGGCGTCCCAAAACATGCACTGCAATTGCTACCAGGCGGCGGCGACATTGGCGGGGCGCTGACCGAGACTCCAAACCTAAACATCGTTGCGTTTACAGGATCAACCGGCACGGCCCAACGCATCCGCCACAGCCTTGCGCAAAACGCACCGGCTACGCCATTCATTGCTGAAACCGGTGGTCTAAACGCGATGATCGTCGACAGCACGGCACTTCCGGAGCAAGCTGTGGCCGCCATTGTCGAAAGCGCGTTCCAATCCGCAGGACAACGCTGTTCCGCCCTGCGCTGCCTTTACGTCCAAGAAGACATCGCACCATCGTTCATCAAAATGCTGACTGGCGCCATGGATACGCTAGCCGTTGGCCAACCATGGGACATTTCCACTGATTTGGGGCCAGTCATCGACGAACCAGCGCGCGCAAAAATCGCAGCTCACATTGAGGCGCACAAGACGGAGATTATCCACCAGCTGCCTACACCTCATGGGGGAACGTTCATCGCACCGACCTTGATCAAAGTGTCTGGAATTGCGGATATGGAAGAGGAGATTTTCGGCCCTGTTCTGCACCTAGTGACATACAAGTCGCATGAACTGGATCAGATCATCGATGACATCAACGCCACTGGATACGGGCTAACATTCGGCCTTCATACCCGCATAGATGACCGCGTTCAGCACGTGTCTGATCGCATCATGGCAGGCAACATCTATATTAATCGCAACCAAATTGGTGCAATCGTTGGAAGCCAACCTTTCGGTGGGACAGGCCTATCCGGAACAGGCCCAAAAGCGGGTGGCCCCGATTACCTTTTGCGCTTCCGTGCAGGAAAATCTGCAGGTGTGGCTGGGGAATGGTCCACTACACAAATCGAACTTCCTGCAATCACCAACAAGCCACAAATTATCTGCGAACACACGTTGCCTGGCCCAACTGGTGAATCTAATCGTCTGAGTAGCATGTCGCGCGCCCCCATCCTATGCATGGGCCCGGGCGCGGGTACGGCCCAAGCCCAAGCCGAGGCTGTTAACAAACTCGGCGGACAGGCCATTCTAGTCACTGGCAGCATCGACCCAGCATTACTGACAGACGGACCATCCTACGGTGGCGTGCTTTGGTGGGGAGATGCACAAGTAACCCGAGCCATCGATACAGCGTTGGCTCAACGTACTGGACCGATCTTACCGCTCATCACGGGGCAGCCCGATGTTGGACATGCCCTTGAGGAACGCCACATCTGTATCGACACCACAGCATCAGGCGGCAACGCTGCATTGCTGGGGGAAGTCAGCTAACACCTTGACGACATCCCGCCAAAGCCTCAGCTTGGCGGGATGTTACCTATTCGCGATCATAATCCCTCGGGGCGTTTGCCTTTTGTCACCTACATGCTCATGGCTGCTAATATTGGGATATTCCTATGCTATGCCGGGGCCTTTTCCGATATCCCGACAATCAACCACATCTACCTAACTTGGGGGATGATCCCCGAAAGGATCAGCGCAGGCGAAGGATACTTCACTTTATTTTCATCGATGTTCTTGCACGGCGGCTGGGTGCATCTTGCAGGTAACATGCTCTTCCTTTGGATTTTTGGCGATAATATCGAAGATAAAATGGGACACTTGCCCTACCTTGGATTCTACCTCCTCACAGGAATCGCCGCT
>JAGSGK010000063.1 GCA_023955215.1 Paracoccaceae bacterium | reverse complement strand
TCCGCTCTGGTTATTTCAGATGATGAAATCGTAGGTGTTTTTCCCGCCCATGCCATAATGTCGGGCGTGGCCAGCCACAATGGACTGACCTTTGGCGGAATCGTGTATGGCATGGATCAACGCGCGTCGCTCGTCCGAGACATGCTTGCAGGTTTGAGCGACCACTTCGCAACCGCAGGTTTCAAAAAGATAACTTACAAGGCGGTTCCCCACATATTTCATCGTTATCCTGCAGAAGACGATCTGTTCGCATTGCAGAGCCTCAATGCCAAACTGATCCGCCGAGATCTTTCGGCAGTGATACCTCCAAATGGACCGGACAAGATTAGCTCACTGCGTAAGCGCGGCAAAAAGAAAGCTCAGCGAAATAACGTGGTTATTCGCGAAGGTGACTTTTACGAAGAGTTTTATGCTCTGTTGGCGAATATACTAAGAAGGCACAATGCCACACCCATTCATTCGATTGCGGAACTAAAGCTACTCAAACAAAGGCTTCCCGAAAGGTTCAAATTATTTGGAGCGTTCGAGAATGACGAACTAACAGCGGCGACATGGGTTTTCCGCTTCGATACGGCATTACACACACAATACCTCGCCAATTCACCCCGCGGCCAAGAAACCGGTGCGCTCGATTTTCTGCTTTTCCATGTTTTGGATTTGGCGGTTAAGGATAGCCTATATCTCAGTTTTGGTGCGTCAACAGAACAGAGTGGTTCAGTTCTGAATGAAGGCTTGATGACGCAAAAAGAAGGGTTTGGCGCCCGAGGGCTGGTACTGGATCAATACGAAATCACACTCTGAGGAAACCATGCTGAATACAAACAACACTAATGGCTTAGTTCGAAAAATAGAGCTGCCACAGATCCAGGACCCACGCGGTGATCTGACTTTTATGGAGGGTGGCAATCATATCCCCTTCGATATCGCGAGGGTCTACTATCTCTACAATGTCCCCGTCGATGCCGAACGTGGGGGTCATGCCCATAGAGATCTGGAACAAGTTGTATTCGCACTGTCTGGTAGTTTTCGAATGAAAATCGACGACGGCAAGACCAAGTCTGAGTACTGGCTGCGCGACCCTCGCAAAGGGCTATACATCAATAACATGATTTGGCGGGAAATGGACAGCTTCAGCCAAGGCGCAGTCTGCATGGTGCTGGCGTCGCACCGTTATGATGAGGCAGATTATTATCGCGATTATGATGATTTTCTTACTGTCGCAAAAGAAAGTACGGGTAGCGAGCATGAATAACATAAGCCGCGACATTCCAGCACTTACGGGTTTACGTTTTGTTGCCGCATTCTATGTTTTTTTATTTCACATTCATATTCGGATGCCGCTTACCGAGAACACATTTCTTGCTGGAATTATTGGTCAAGGCGCAATTGGAATGACGATTTTCTTTGTTCTTTCAGGTTTTATTCTGACCCACCGATATTCGTATCGGGACTACAGTGACCGCAGCTTCATCGTGTCTCGTATTGCAAGAATTTATCCTATTTACATTGCTTCTTTTCTCTTGGCTGTGCCGGTCTTATACTTTCAGCTAGATGATTTCCGTTTTGGTATTTTTTCGGCTGTAATACAGGTCATAGTAATCTTCGTGACTGTTGTGACGATGTTGCAAGCATGGTTCCCCATGCTTTTTTCTTATGTCAACAACAGTGCCAGTTGGTCATTGTCAGTAGAGGCATTTTTTTACGCAACCTTCCTACTAATCGAAAAAAGAGTAGTTTCTCTTGGTCGTACTGAGCTTATCGGGCTTTGTATCATTCTTTATGTTGTCTCATCGGGTACGGCAATTCCATATTATTCATTCGAAAACCGACCGACGCATGGCCTTCAAATATTTTACGCGATGCCTATATTTCGATTGGCTGAATTTGTTCTGGGAATGGTCATCTACCACCTCGTCAAAAAGACAGACCTAGCTAGTAAGGTGAACACAAGCCATATTTGTATCTTGTTGCTTATAGCATGCATTTACTTGGGCACTTTTGGTCCAAACCTCCCTCTGTTCATTGGTCACAATTGGATTGTTATACCCTTGGTATCATCTTTGCTTGTTTTGCTATCTTGTCAGAAAAACTCACTTTTTGAAAAGTTCCTGAAAAGTGGGCCAGTGTTATATTTAGGAAAGATAAGTTATTGTTTTTATTGCTTCCAGTTCCATGTGTTGACGGTGTTAGTTTATGTATTCAAGAACCAAGAAATAGATCCGTTAACATTTTTTACAATTTCCTTTTTCTGCTTGCTGACTATTTCTAGTTTTTTTTACCACGTACTTGAAGAGCCTGCTCGGAAATTCATCTCCCGAAAATACTCCTCTCCGTGTCGTCAAATCGAAGGTGCCACCGTATGATACCCTTTCTCGAACTTGGTGCGTCCTACCGGGAACTAAAGCCTGAAATTGATGCCGCTGTCTCACGCGTTCTCGAAAGTGGCTGGTACATCCTTGGCCCCGAGGTCGAAGCGTTTGAAGCTGAATGGGCCGCTTATTGCGATGCGAAACACGCAGTCGGACTTGCCAATGGTTTGGACGCTCTTACCTTGGCTCTACGCGCACTCGATATCGGACCGGGCGATGAAGTGATCGTCCCCTCAAATACGTATATCGCCACTTGGCTCGCTGTCTCCGGAGTTGGTGCCACACCGGTTCCGGTCGAACCCGACCAAGCTACACACAACATCGACCCCGCGCGGATCGAAGCTGCGATTACATCACGAACCCGCGCGCTATTACCCGTGCACCTTTACGGCCAACCCGCCGACATGGACCTGATCCTCGACATCGCAAAGCGTCATGGGTTGCGGGTAATCGAGGACGCCGCACAGGCGCATGGTGCACGCTACAAGGGTCAGCGCATCGGTGCGCATGGCGATATTGTTTGTTGGAGCTTCTATCCAGGCAAAAACCTCGGAGCGCTCGGCGATGCCGGGGCGATCACTACGGATGACACCGCATTGGCGGAGCGTGTCGCGCTACTGCGCAATTATGGCTCACGTCAGAAGTATGTGAACGAAGAGGCTGGCCTGAACTCTCGTCTCGATCCCATCCAAGCTGCGGTCTTACGGGTGAAGTTGGAGGTTCTAGATGAGTGGACTGAACGTCGCCGTACTGTGGCCACGGCCTACACAGTGGGTATGGCGCAAAGCGACGTCATATTGCCTCATGTACCTGATTGGGCAGAGCCGGCTTGGCACCTCTACGTGGTGCGCACGTATGATCGTGAGGCGCTGCAGGACCGCATGACAGAGGCTGGCATCGGAACACTGATCCATTATCCGACCCCACCGCATATGCAAAAGGCTTATACTGACATGGAGATCATGCCGGAGGCACTACCTATGGCCCGTGATCTAGCGAGCGAAGTACTCAGTCTGCCTATGGGTCCGCAACTTAGTTTAGACCAAGTGCAAAACATTGTTAATGCGCTCAAGAATGCTTGATCAGCATGTCTGAACTGTCTAGCTCCCGTGGCCTGATAAAGTCGATGTTGGTCATTGGATCAGCGCAGGTCGTCAATATCCTAATTTCTATTGTCAGGATGAAGGTACTGGCCGTTTTGCTTGGGCCCAGCGGCGTCGGCCTACTCAGTATCTACAACAGCCTCCTGGGCATGGTCAAACAAACCGCAGGCCTCGGCATGGGGTCCAGCGGCGTTCGGGAAATCGCGTATTCGCGCGGTGACGAGGCGACGCTCAGCCGCGTGCGCCGCGTCCTCTTTGCTGCGCATCTGATACAGGGGACATTGGCGATGATCGCCGTCTGGCTCCTGCGCGAGCGCATTGCGATCTGGCTTTTTGGCGACACTCTACGGGCGACAGAGGTCGGATTGATCGGGATTGCAATCCTCCTTGGCCTCCTCGCTGCCTCGCAAACGGCTCTCTTGCAGGGACTGCGCAAGATAGGTGACTTGGGACGTGTGACGGTTCTTGGCGCCTTTGTCGGCACCCTCGCGGGCCTTGCAGCCGTATGGCTTCAAGGCGAAAGCGGCCTCATTTGGTTTATCCTCGTGCAGCCGCTGGCTGTAGTTTTGATTGCCCTGCACTACACACGTCGCCTGCCCAAACCCATCGCTGCACGCCTGTCGCTTGTCGAGACGTGGGACGTCTGGAAGCCCATGGCCAAACTCGGCGCTGCCTTCATGCTCGGCGGGCTTGCAACGGCGGCGACGCTTTTGCTTGTGCGGGGCCGCATTTCACAGGAACTAGGGCTCGACGCCGCCGGGTATTTTGCTGCCGCTTGGGGGATCACGATGACTTATGTCGGCTTCCTTCTCGGTGCGATGGGGGCGGACTACTACCCCCGCCTGACAGAGGTGATCCACGACAAGATTGCAGCGGTCCGGCTCATGAATGACCAGGCCCAGCTGGGTCTCGCCATCGGTGGACCGGTCTTGTTGCTACTTATCGGTCTGGCACCTTGGGTAATCACCCTTCTTTACTCCAGCGCATTTGAGCCAACTGTAACACTCCTTCAGTGGCAAATGGTTGGTAATGTCTTCAAGTTGGCAAGTTGGGCCATGAGCTTTTCCATCGTCGCCGCAGCACGTGGCAAGACGTTTTTCCTCATGGAGCTGAGCTTTAACATCGTCTTTCTCAGCATGGTCTTCGTGTTTCTGCCTCACGTCGGTTTGGAAGTGACAGCTTACGCCTTCGTGCTCGGTTACCTTGTCTATCTTACCATCGTATATGTGCTGGCCCGCAGCATTCACGGATTTCGCTGGCAGGCACTCTCTCTCGGCCTGCTGGGTCTGCACACGAGCCTTGGGCTTGCGCTGCTGGTGCTGGCACTGATTGCCCCCTTTGCGGCGGCCATGGCCTCACCGCTTCTTGCCGCGGCGACAGGGCTCTTCGGTCTCCGTGTCGTCCTGAGCAAAGTCGGGAAGCACGGCCGCCTCCCCACACGGCTGTATGGAATTTTTGCGCGACTTGGCTGGCCGATCCAGTCAGCGGTTTAGGAAAGTGAAATGAAGACAATGACAAATACACCCAATGAAATGCCTGATAACGAGACTGATCAGCCGTTGGTGACCTTTGCACTCTTTGCCTACAATCAGGAGGAATTCATCCGAGAGGCAGTCGAGGGGGCGTTCGCGCAAACCTATGAGCCTCTGGAGATAATTCTGTCGGATGATTGCTCAAGCGATCACACCTATGAAATATTGCAAGAGTTAGCAGCCGCCTACGAGGGGCCACATAAAACGGTTGTAATGCAGAGCAAACAAAATAGGGGCACCTTGGGCCACATCCTTGATGTCGTAAATTCAAGTTATGGAGAGTTTTTTATTGTAGCGGCCGGTGATGACATTTCGTTGCCTGAAAGAACAGAGAAACTTGTTTCAATTCTGAAGGATTCTGAAGCAGATATCATAAGCAGCACATCGGACGTAATTGATAAAAACGGCCACAGCATCCATGAACGTTTTGAACATAAATTTCAAGAATACGGGACAACATTTGGTTTTAAGGTAAAGAGAATTGAGGGAGCGACCGCAGGATATAAGCGGTCATTTTTGTCTGAGCTGCCGAATCCCCAGAACTCTATCCTAGTTGACGATGCGGCCTTTGAGATCATCTCACATTTCATGCATAAAAGTGTAATTCATACTAATACTTCAATGGTAAAATATCGGCATCACAATCAAAATGTGTCAGTTAGAAACGTTTCTGACCTACGACAATATGAATTAAATTATGCCAAAAACCGCAAAGAATACGCAAAGGCGGCTATCTTCGCTCTTGGTGTTTTACGTGAAGAAAGAGGCTTGAATGATGAAGTAAAGAATTTGGAGAAATATTCTTCATTTCTTCTAAAAGCAAGCAACTGGAGAAACATGAACTTCATTGATAAGATAAGCATGATTATATACGCACCCAATAGATCATTATTGAACTGGTATTTACCAAGAGCCATTATTCCTTGGAGTTTATTTATTCCATTGAGGCGCATATATATAAAATTAAGAAAATAAATTAAAATATGGCACTCGACAGTATATCTAACGCTTAAATCGAAATCAAATTAAATATCTATAATGGATATTGAAAAATCTTTTTAACGGGCGATCTCATGATTATGGCAAGAATGAAAACATCAATTTGTATGGCTACCTAAAATGGTGAGAAGTATCTAGAAGCCCAGCTGCAAAGTTTCACCAGACAAACCCGTTTGCCAGACGAATTGGTCGCTTGCGATGACTTTCGCGCCCGAGGATCACGCGCTGGGTCTTCGTGATTTTGTTCTGGATGAAATGGGGCTATCAAAACGTCGCCGGCTAGGAAGAGCGTGTCAAGGACATGGTCCGCCCGTAGTTGGACATATTAACTTCACTCTAAACCCCTCGCATCCATAAAACACTTCTCTCACTAACGCCCCTAATTCCGTCTGATCTCCGAGCACTTCGTTAGTCCACAACAGGTTAACTTGATAGTTCCCGACATTGAGCCACACTTCTTCTAGAAAGCATGAATGAGAAATTATATGACATCTCCAACAATTTCTAATTTTATACTCCCAAAAAAAGTTCTACATATTGTGACCTCACTTGATTTCGGGGGCGTCGAATCTCACATTCAAATTATTGCAGAAAATCCTGAATTCACAAAGTTCGAACATCATTTCTGTGCAATTAGCAATGGAGGTGCGATCAGTGAAGAACTACTTACTTCCGGCAAACAAGTTGCGGTGCTTGGCGTTAGGTCTCGCATACCCTCACTATCGGCAATTCGCGATTTGATACATCTAATTCACAAGAAGCAGCCCGACATACTCCACACACGTGGAGCGGAAGCGAATTTCCATGGGTTGATCGCTGGACGCATTTGTCGGGTTCCCGTTTGCATTGCTGAGGAGATCGGCTTTCCAAATCACTCACGCAAGGCTCAACTAGCATTTCGGTTGATTTATCGCCTAGCTGACTGCGTTGTCGCAATATCGGAAGCCGTGAAGTGCAAACTTATAGACCTTGGTGAGGTTAAACCTAAGAGAATTTACGTGCTGCTGAACCCAACACAGATGCATAATGAACGAGCTAAACCTGCGAGGCCTCACTTGTTAAAGGTTGGCTTCGTAGGGCGTCTGGAAGAAGTTAAGAACCCGCTCGCACTGGTTCGTGCCGCGGGTCTGCTCCGTGATCGCGGATTGTCACTAAAAGTGACAATCGTTGGTGACGGCAGCCAGCGCAAGATGCTGGAAGCCGAGATTGTCAGATTGAGTCTAAGCGAAGTGGTGGCTTTGACTGGCTTTTCCCCGAACCCATTTAAATTGCTTTTGGAGTCCTCGCTCTATGTCCAACCTTCGCTGTCGGAGGGGTTCGGGCTTGCCCTAGTAGAAGCTATGTCGGCTGGCATTCCTGTCCTGGCCACTGCGGTTGGCGGCGCACCAGAAATAATCACTGAAGGAAAGAACGGTTGGCTACTCAAGAGCACGGATGCTGAAGCTATAGCAGAACGCATCGGCCAACTCGCAAGTATGACAATGGATGAGTTGCAGGCAATAGGTATCGCTGGTCGTGCCTCAGTGGTCGAGCGGTTGTCACCAGCCGTATATCTGCGTAAATTGGATACTCTTTATGACCAAATTTATCACCATAAGCATAGAGATCACAGTTGAGGACAATGTCGATGACACCAAGTATTTCGCTTTCTTGGTGCGCGGCCTTCGCCGAGCGATTACTATGTTTTGCTAAGGACGCAATTAGTGCCGAGATCAGAGCTCAATCGAATTGAACTAGCTCTGGCCCATCAGGTGTCGAGACTGAAGACCTAAGTTGCTGTAGGAAATGAGATTTGAAAATGCCCCCTAAATCAATCCGAAACATTCTTTTTATAACTTGGGACTCTCCCGAGACCCGTTATCTGGAAAGGCTATTTTTACCCATATTTACGGGGCTACGATCACGCGGCTATCACTTTCACGTGCTCCAATTCAGCTGGGGGGCTGAACAGATAGCTGAAGCGCGTACCGCGCTTTGTGCAAAATTGGGCATACCCTATCGCAAAATAAATATTGTGCGACGCTTGGGGGCAGCGGGGCCATTTTCGTCTGCCGTTCTTGGGGCAAGAGCAGTTAAGCAGGCAGTGTCCGAATGGCAAATTGACACTTTGATGCCACGCAGTCTGATGCCTGCCCTAGCCGTGTTGAGAATGCGCAAATCAGCTCGGGACACTTTGAACATAGTCTTCGATGCAGATGGCTTGGCAGCAGACGAGCGTGTCGATTTTGGTGGGCTATCCCCGCACGGCATCACCTATCGTTTCTTGCGTGATATCGAGGGCGCGCTCTTGCGGCGGTCTGATGCCGTGCTCACCCGAACTGAAAGCGCGCGCTCAATTCTACTTGCACGCGCCGGCTCCGCCCTCAAGCCTCAAAACTGCCACGTGGTTTCGAACGGCCTCGACACAGGTCCCTTTACTGACGCACTGCAGCACTTTCCAAAAGCAACAAAAGAACCCTTCACTCTTTGTTATTGTGGCTCCATCGGCGCGCAGTATCGTCTTCCGGAAATGCTGGACATCGCGTGCAAAATGAAGACGCAAATACCGGAGCTTCAGTTTCGGCTTTTTTCGCAATACCAAGACGTCGTCCAAAGGGCGTTAGAGGACAAAGGCCTTCATGAAGAGAGCTGGATCAACTGTAAGGCTGTACCGTCCGAGAAGGTTCCCGAGGAATTGGTGCAGTGTGATTTGGGGATAGCCTTGCGAGAGCCCTTGTTTTCGACCCAAGCCATTCTGCCAATTAAATTAGGCGAGTATCTGCTTGCAGGGTTGCCAGTGATCGTGACACCAGGCGTAGGAAACACAGAGCAACTCAGTGAGTTTGGTGTATTTCGCTCTGCCGGGACCGATAATCTTGAGGAAACCTTAAGTTGGGTTATCAACGAGGTTCTTCCAAACCGGGCTTTGATGCGCGAGAAAAGTCACGCGGCAGGCAAGAAGTATTTTTCTCTGAAGAGTACAGTAGACAGTTATGTCGCAGCCTTGTCTTCCATATCCAAGCGGTCCGACTCATTTGATGGGCAGGGCCACGAGATGGCCGAGCAATCCATTGCAAATGACAGATAACGTGTAATCGCGCACCCCCAAATAACCTACACATGGACAAGAAAACACCATTAGTCACCTCCCTCCGGATCTGTCCTTGAAGCCTATGCGCGTGCATCAGGAGGGCGGTGATAGTCGAATTATTTGCTGGCGACCTCGCACAGCACAGCTTAAGTATTAGGACGTACATGCCACAAAGAATTTTCCTCCTCATTTCGCACAACAGCTGTCGCCTATTCGCCTTCGATTATGATCTAATCGCGCGCGTTTTGGCTCACGTCGAAGTCCGTTCCGGAAACACTCACTGCGAAGATCATATATGTGCGGCATAGCGGGCCTACTTTCTACCGGCACGGATGATGCTGATGGTATATCAGCACCCCTGCAAAAGATGACTCGCAGCCTCGCGCACCGCGGGCCAGATGCTGAGGGGTATTGGTCGGAAGGTGGAGTGGCGCTTGGACATCGGCGCCTCTCAATTCTAGACCTTTCGGACGCAGGCGCGCAGCCCATGCAATCGGAAAGTGGGCGTCAAGTCATCGTATTTAATGGCGAGATCTACAACCACCCCGAAATGCGTCGTGACATCGCAGCAGACGGGGCGGAACCTGATTGGCGTGGGTATTCCGATACTGAGACCCTCCTTGCTGGCATTTCTCATTGGGGGCTCGAAGAGACGCTTCAGCGCGCAAAAGGCATGTTTGCATTGGCACTTTGGGACCGCTCAGAAAAGCGGTTCTCTTTGGCGCGGGACAGGATGGGGGAAAAGCCGCTCTACTGGGGGTGGGCTGGGCAGACGCTGGTGTTCGGGTCTGAACTTAAGGCACTGCGTGCTCATCCAGATTGCCCGCGTGATGTGTGCCGGGAAGCTTTGGCGCAATATCTGCGCTTTATGTATGTACCCGCCCCGCGGAGCATTCATCCTGGCCTTTACAAACTTGAGCCAGGGACCATCCTCACGGTTGATGGTGCGCCGCCTGTCGGTCCTCCGGAGCAACCGATCCGCCCTGGCGGACATTATGGCAGCATTAGCATCCACCGGTATTGGGACTTGAACGCGGAGATTGCGGCAGGCGCACAGAACCAAATCGAAGACGAAGGCGATGCGGTTGCGTCACTCGGTGAGGTTCTGAGCAAGACGGTTCGGCGGCAGATGATCTCGGATGTGCCCCTTGGCGCCTTCCTATCCGGTGGTGTGGACAGCTCTGCCATCGTGGCGCTGATGCAGGCACAAAGCGAACGCCCGGTGCAGACCTTTACGATCGGGTTCGATGACGCCGCTTTTGACGAGTCCCCGCATGCCGCAGCTGTTGCACGTCACTTGGGCACCGAGCATACCAAGCTGCGCGTCACTGACACAGATGCGCGTAACGTGATCCCTCATCTGCCAGACCTTTATGACGAACCCTTTGCGGATTCCTCGCAAATTCCCACACATCTGGTGTGCCGTGCTGCCCGCCAAAATGTGACGGTTGCGCTGTCAGGTGACGGGGGTGATGAGCTGTTTGGTGGTTATAACAGGTATTTCTTGGGTCCCAAGATATGGGACCAGTTTGCATTACTGCCTCATCCTCTCCGCCAGGGCTTAGGCAAAGTAATTCGGTCCGTACCACTTTCCGTTTGGGATGCAGCCAGCTCCAAGTATAATTACCTACGGCCTGGAAGCACCGGCATTTCAAGGCTTGGAGATAAAGCACACCGGCTTGGCGATCGCCTCAGGACCGTCAAAACAACCGATGACCTATACATTTCACTTGTCAGTGAGTGGTCAATTGAGTCAGGGATTATGCTAGGTATCTCCAAAGACACGACCTCCCAACTCGATGATCCGTTGCCAGAGAATGGCTCTGCAAATCCCGCGATGCGGATGATGGTGCAGGACATGCGCAGCTATTTGCCTGATGACATTCTTTGCAAAGTGGACCGAGCAGCAATGGGTGTCAGTCTCGAGACTCGCACGCCCTTCCTCGACCCTGACTTGATTGCGCTCGCCGCACGTCTGCCGATGGCCACGAAAATTCGCGATGGCCAAGGTAAATGGGCCTTGCGGCAAGTCCTGTATCAGCATGTCCCCCGTGAGATGATCGAAAGACCCAAAGCGGGTTTTTCGATTCCGATTGGGATATGGCTGCGTGGTCCGCTGCGTGACTGGGCAGAGGAGTTGCTTTCGCACGAACGCCTGGCCAAGGATGGGTTCTTCGATCCAAAGATCATCCACAAGACATGGGCTGAGCATCTCTCAGGTCGCCGAGATTGGTCTGCGCGGCTCTGGACGATATTAATGTTTCAGGCATGGTACGCAAAGTGGGCATGAAGGATCATCTTCTTGTTCTTTCCAAGTATTCCCGCTTGGGCGCATCAAGTAGGCTGCGCACCCTGCAATACCGCCACTTGCTTGAGGATGCTGGCTTCGCGGTGGAATACTCAGCACTTTTCGACGATCGCTATCTCCAAATGCTTTACTCTGGTGAGAAGACGCATGCTGACTTGATAGGGTATTATCGCAAGCGGTTTTCACGGTTGAGGCAAACACCTCGGCCAGAACTAATTTGGGTCGAATATGAAGTTTTGCCATGGCTACCGTGGATGTTTGAGCGGGCCCTACTACCGGCTTCAGTCCCGATCGTGAGCGACTACGATGATGCCGTGTTTCACCGATACGATCGGCATCGTCTTGCACCAGTCCGTTGGCTCCTGGGGCGAAAGATTGATCGCGTTATGAAACGCTCGCAACTGGTGACGACTGGAAATGCTTATCTTGCAGATCGTGCGCGCAAAGCTGGCGCGGTGCATGTTGAGGGCTTGCCAACTGTTGTTGATCTCTCGGCTTATTCGGTTCGCTTCAGGTCGTTTTCAAACACAGCAGTTCGCGTGGGATGGATTGGCACACCAAATACTTGGAATACATTCGGCAGAACATTGTATACCCAAATCAATGATATGCTCACCACGCATGACGCACGCTTCTGTGCGGTTGGTGCCCAGCTTGAAGCGCAGAGTATTGGCAACCTTGAGATCATTGCATGGAGCGAGGATACGGAAGTGGACGCAATCCAGAGTATGGACATCGGTGTCATGCCCTTACCTGAC
>JAGSGK010000103.1 GCA_023955215.1 Paracoccaceae bacterium | reverse complement strand
GTAACCGGCACTTGTCTTCCATTAGTCAACATCGAAACACTGTCACTTAGCTGCCTGAATAATTTACCCACCTCTAAATTTGGTTGGACTACCAAATCAGAAAATGCCTTGGCATATGGACTGTTTTTGTCAGTGCCATCCTCTGCAACCTGTCCACTTTCAGCTGCAAAGCTTACAATTTGGTTCTTGGAAACCGCATCCGTTTCTATAACTTTCAAACCACGGCTGACAGAACGATTTAAACCAGCAACTTGGGTATTGAATGGATTATCTCTACATGCGTCTACCATAACTAACGATAATTTAGATGAGCCTGCCGCGGCATCAATTGCCTCTTGCAGATCAATAACGTCGTACTTAAGCGCAGCCGGATCATCCATCAAAGCGTCGGTGGGAACAAGGTAATTACGACCATCTATTTCAATACCATGCCCCGCAAAGTAGAATAGACTGATATCAGCCTCTTTTGCATTAGAAGAGAACTTTGTAATCGCGCGGCCTAGCTCACGACGCGTTAAATCCAATGCCAGCTCTACTTCAAAGCCCACTTCTTCAAGGGAACGCGCAATTTCTGCAGCATCAGAACTCGGATTCCTCAAGGGAGTTTGTTGAGAGTATTGGGAATTGCCTATGACCAATGCTTTTCGGTTTGTGTACTTGCCCAATGTTGTCGTTTTGACAACCTGAACTGGGTCAACTGGCGGTGTAATGATATTGCTCGCCACAACTGGCTTTGGAATTCCGCAACTAATTCCTGCGTTCTGTGCAAATTCCACATGCGGCTGCAAGGCAGTATCTGTAGACCAACTCAGAGAGCCCGTTTTGAAAGAGATTGCCGTTCTGCACAACTCAGCAAGGGAGCAAGCTGAAGGATTAGCTTCACATGTTGCTATCGCGGCTGAGGTCACCGTGTTGGTCATTACACCGCAAGATACGCCTTGCTGTTTAGCAAGAGTAACATGCTCTGAAGCGGAAATGTCCGTTCTCCAAGCTTTTTTACCATTGTCGGCGAAGAAAGTACCAACTTCACATAGCTCAGCCAGTGAACACACACTTGCTTTTTCTTCACAATTCGGAACCTTAGCAAGGACCACTGGGTCTGGCTCAACACCACAACTCAATCCAGCGCCCTTTGCAATTTCAACATATCTCCTCAGGCTCACGGTTCTCAGTTCTGTTAATCTTTGCTTGTCACTCCAACGACGGACACCATTGTCAACGTAGCTAGCACGCTCGCACAATTGCACGACGGAGCAAATTGAGGGGTCATCATCACAGGTAGGCTCATCAATATTTTGTGATGCAATTGGTTGCGCAAGTGCTATTGTCAGTGCGTTAACTGCTTCTGGTGCATCTATTGACTCAGCCAAAGCTTCAGGCTGCGATCCTGACTGCGCCAGGGCTTTCAACTCAGCGGCATCCAAACGGCAGTCACGGGTTGGGATTGTTGTTTCAGTTCCAGGTGGCCACCCTGGCTCTTCGTAAAAATTGAGGAAGGACAATCGCATTTCCAGCTCAGAAACTGAGCCAATCATCCAAACCAAGCCTGAGATTCTATCGTGGTCGATAAAATGTTTTTGCACTGAATTTACAGACTGCAAACGATCTTTAATTTCCTTCGAGTTTGGTAAAACTTCGCAAGATGAACCACGTTTGCGTGCCTCAAGGACAGCCTCTAGGGCTCTTCGTTCGAGTTCCCCCAAACAATCTTTCTTCCCATCTTCCCACTGGCGAAGTAGCTTCTCACCACCGGTGACTGCTCGGCGATAGTTTGGCCCCGAAACTCCGTCAATGGCAGAGGTGTAGAGGCCCAAACCTTGGAGAACCTTCTGGTTAAGCCGAACGTTGCGCTTATTTTGGTTGCAAACTCTGACTTCTTTGGAAAAAACTACTTTCTTGCCACCCATTTGCTGCAAGCAGTGTTTTCCAACCGTTTGCGTGTGGCCAATCATTCTTTTACGATAGGTTTCCCAATATTCTTTTTGATCGCCAGAAGAACCATCAACAGCTTGGTTGTAAATTTCATCTAAATTTTTTCGATCTGTCAAAAATTGACACACACCGCTTAAGATCATCTTATCCACGTCTGTCAAAGTGTTGCTAAAATTCCTTACACTTATAGGATCACCACCGTTTACATGAATGTAATATTTTCCACTTTGCTTGTAGGTAATGGCATCTGCGATACGGCTTTGAAATGTTCTTCTACTCACTTGGAGGTAAGTTTTAGTTCTGTATTTGTATTCAGAATGTAATGAAAATTGCACAGTGAGCGGATCAGAATTAGCTGTGAGCCTAACATCGTAAATACTAATATCTATAATTCGATTTACCGAACTAATATTATACCCACTGACAGAATACGTTTTGTAAGAGGCAGCAGCAACTTCAGAAGCAACTAGAAAGATGCTAAAAGATGCTAAAAAAATTGCCTTAAAATAAATCACAAGCCTTATCTAACGCTCTCTTTATGATACAAGTATGTATTGGTTGCAGACTTCAATTTTGCAGTCAACCAGGCCATAAAATATAATCAGAGTTAAATTACTCAAAAACCAATTCTATGCGCTCAATAATTGACGCCACTCAGCCATAGCAGCGTCACTGTTCAGCTTGAAAAATGGTGCGTGTACAGATGGCGCTTCCAATGACACACCACACAGTCGTTCTAACCCCATACCCAGCCCATGATGGCAGGCGGGAGTGAATGGCGCTGAGTGTAAGGAATAGCAGAGCGTCATGGGTTTAGTGGACACAACTGCGCAGGCGTGCGCGCGTGGGGAAAATGCAATCTCAAATCAAGTACTCCAAAGCGTAATGTGACGTAGACTTACGTCATTTTGTCTCGCTGAGTGTCTCGCTGAAGATTTACATTTGGCAAGACAGATCATGTAAGTATTTGAAAAAGTGGTGAGCCCGTCCGGGCTCGAACCGGAGACCTACTGATTAAAAGTCAGTTGCTCTACCAACTGAGCTACAGGCCCACTAGGCGGGTTACTAGAAAGAGTTGGCGTTAGGGTCAAGCCTATAATTTCAACTTTATTTGCTAGTTACTGGATTCAACCGCCAAGCACGGTTATATGCCCCAAATGCAGGTAAAAAATAACATTCTTTTTCCGTTCATGAAGATGCATGGACTAGGCAACGACTTCGTTGTCATCGATGCGCGTGCGCAATCACTCGAAATGACAGAATCATTGGCTCGCGCTTTAGGTGATCGCCATCGCGGGGTTGGGTTTGATCAGCTTGCTGTGATTTTGAGGACCGATAGCGTCGCTGATGCATATCTGAAATTTTATAACTCAGATGGATCCACAGCTGGCGCTTGCGGAAACGCAACACGTTGCATCGCGCGACACCTGATGGACGAAACGGGAGAAGAAACTCTTTCCCTAGAAACCGAGCACGGAATTTTGTTTGCCAAGGACATGGGTGACCAAATCACTTCAATCAACATGGGGCAACCGGATCTGAACTGGCAAGAGATTCCGTTGTCTCAAGACATTGATACGCTTGAGTTACCGATTGACGGCTCACCAACAGCAACGGGCATGGGCAACCCACACTGCACGTTCTTCGTTGATGACGTCGACGCCATTGATCTGGAAACTCAGGGTCCGGCTTTTGAACATCATCTGCTCTACCCGGAACGAACAAATGTACAATTCGCCCAAGTCGTTGGCTCCGATCACATCCGTATGCGCGTATGGGAGCGCGGTGTGGGCGTAACACTCGCCTCTGGCTCGTCGTCCTGCGCCACAGCCGTTGCAGCTGCTAGGCGTGGCCTAACAGGGCGTACAGTGCGCATAGACCTTGATGGCGGCACCTTGCACATAGACTGGCGCGATGATGGGGTTTGGATGACCGGTGGTACGATGCACGTCTTTTCTGGAACGCTGACACAACGTTTCTTGGACTCACTACAATGAGCGCCCCAAAATTCTCGAATCACGGTTGTCGGCTGAATGCATATGAAACCGAGGCGATGAAGGAACTGGCTGAAACCGCTGGCCTTCAAAACGCTGTGGTCGTCAACACCTGTGCTGTTACAGCTGAGGCCGTGCGCAAGGCCCGTCAGGACATCCGTAAGCTACGCCGCGAGAACCCTAACGCCAGACTAATCGTAACGGGCTGTGCAGCGCAGACAGAGCCTGAGACCTTCACAGCAATGGATGAAGTCGATGCTGTGATCGGCAATACTGAAAAGATGATGGGCGACACTTGGAAAGGCTTAGCTGCTGACTTCATCGGCGAAACTGAAGCCATCCAAGTGGATGACATAATGTCTGTCACTGAAACTGCCGGTCACCTGATTGACGGTTTTGGAACGCGCAGTCGCGCTTATGTTCAAGTGCAAAATGGTTGTGATCATCGTTGCACCTTCTGCATTATTCCATACGGCCGCGGTAACTCGCGCTCCGTGCCTGCAGGCGTCGTTGTCGATCAGATCAAGCGGCTGGTCGACAAAGGCTTCAACGAAGTTGTTTTGACTGGTGTAGACCTGACCAGTTGGGGTGCAGACCTTCCTGCAGAGCCTAAACTTGGCGACTTGGTTATGCGCATTCTGCGTTTGGTCCCCGACCTTCCACGCTTGCGTATCAGTTCGATCGACAGCATCGAAGTTGATGAAAACCTTATGCAGGCAATCGCGACTGAGCCACGCTTGATGCCGCACCTACATTTGTCACTACAGCACGGCGACGATATGATCCTTAAGCGGATGAAACGCCGCCATTTGCGCGACGATGCAATCCAATTTGCCCAAGAAGCCAAAAAACTTCGGCCAGATATGACATTTGGTGCAGATATAATTGCAGGCTTCCCGACCGAAACCGACGAGATGTTCGCTAACTCACTTGCCCTAGTCACTGAATGTGATCTGACGTGGCTGCATGTGTTCCCCTATTCGCCACGCCCCGGCACGCCAGCGGCGCGGATGCCGCAAGTAAATGGGAAAGCTATCAAAATACGTGCAGCGGCATTGCGTGAAGCGGGCGAAACACAAGTACAGCGGCATTTACAGGCTCAGGTTGGAAAACTTCATCAAGTATTGATGGAGAACCCGAATATGGGCCGTACAGAACAATTTACCGAGGTATCGTTTGCCGCGCCGCAAGCCGAAGGCCAAATCGTTGCGGCAACCATATTGGGCGCACAGGGCAAGCAATTAATCGCTTAAAACGCCCCAGATTCATTACAAAGAAAAAGGCCCCGCACTGTCTCCAGTGCGGGGCCTTTTTTAAATTCTACAAAAAAGTTAACTTAGTGCTTCTTTTTGTGAGGTGCCCAAAGCTTCTTGTTGGTCATGTAAAGCAGCACAGACAACAAAGTCAGAAGAAGAACACCAACAACGCCAGCTTGCTTACGCGCCATCATTTTTGGTTCCGCTGTCCACATTAGGAACGCTGAAACGTCAGCAGAGATGTGGTGCAAGTCGTTGTCGTGGCCGTCAGCGAACTCTACATCCTCACCATAAAGCGGTGGTGCCATAGCGATCCAGCCACCTGGGAATGCAGTATTTTCATAAAACGTCACACCTGCCTGCTCTTTTTCTTCACCCGTATAACCGGTCAAGATTGAAGCGATGTATTCTGTACCACCAATGCCTTTTACGAACTGGTTAATTCCCAAGCCATAAGGGCCGTGGAAACCAGCACGTGCCTTCGCCATTAGGCTCAAGTCAGGTGCATTTTCCAATGCAGACTCTGGAAAGAAGTCAGAAGGCTTACGCGGTACATCTTCGTCCAAAGCGGCATCATAGATGTCGAACTGTGCTGCATATGCACGGACTTGATCTTCTGGCAGGTGTGGTCCGCCTTCATCCGCAAGTGTACGGATCGGGACGAATTTCAAACCGTGACAGGCAGAACAAACTTCGGTGTAAACTTGTAGACCGCGTTGAAGTTGGTTCTGATCAAAGGCACCAAATGGTCCCTCAAATGAGAAATCAAAGTCTTCGATGTGACCTTCACCGCCAGCGGCGAAAGCGCCTGTGGCCAGCGTTATCGCTGCCGCAGTGCTGATTGCGAGTTTTTTGAACATGCGCATCTTCCTCTTATTCCGCAGACTTGTCTGCGTCGCCACCATAATGGGCGGCAAAGTCTTCTTCGATGGTCGCAGGCTGTACGTCCGGCTTCTCGATCACACCCAACAACGGGAGGATAACCAAGAAGTAGGCGAACCAATACGCTGACGCGATCAATGAGAAGCTAGCATATGGTTCTTCAGCAGGCATCGCACCCAGCCACATCAGGGCAAAGAAATCGATGACCAAAAGCGCAAACCACCATTTGAACATTGGACGGAAACGACCAGAACGAACTGATGATGTATCCAACCATGGCACAAGCGCCATCACTGCAATCGCACCAAACATCGCCAGAACACCAAAGAACTTAGCATCGATAATTCCACCGGTCACGAAGGACGCAATTTGAACAACCCAAACTTCAGAAGTGAAGGCGCGCAAGATCGCGTAGAACGGCAAGAAATACCATTCTGGAACGATGTGTGCAGGTGTAGATAGCGCATTTGCTTCGATGTAGTTATCCGGGTGACCCAGATAGTTTGGCATGAAGCCAACAACAGCAAAGAATACAACCAAGATCACAGCCAGTGCGAACAAGTCTTTGATCACAAAGTATGGCCAAAATGGCAGCGTGTCTTTTTCAGCTTCTTCTTTTGAACCACGACGAACCTCAACACCCGTTGGGTTGTTGTTGCCAGTAGTGTGGAACGCCCAGATGTGAAGGATGACAAGGCCAGCAATCACAAAAGGCAGCAAGTAGTGCAAGCTGAAGAAACGGTTCAATGTTGCGTTATCGACGGCTGGACCGCCCAATAGCAATGTTTGAATGCTTTCACCGATGAACGGGATTGCGCCAAACAAACCAGTAATAACAGTTGCACCCCAGAATGACATTTGGCCCCAAGGTAAAACGTAACCCATAAATCCAGTCGCCATCATCAGAAGATAGATCAACATACCAATTATCCACGTAACTTCACGCGGTGCTTTGTAAGAGCCGTAATAAAGGCCACGGAAAATGTGGGCATATACAGCAACAAAGAACAGCGACGCGCCGTTAGCATGCATATAACGAAGCATGTAGCCGCCATTCACGTCACGCATAATGTGCTCAACAGAAGCGAACGCATTGTCGACGTGTGGCGTATAGTGCATCGCCAAAACGATACCCGTTACGATCTGCAATACCAGACAAAACGTTAGAACGATGCCCCAGATCCACATCCAGTTCAGGTTCTTCGGTGTCGGTGCAGTCAATGTTGCATACATCAAACCAACGATAGGCAAACGGCTGTGTAGCCATTTTTCGCCTTTGGTCTTTGGTTCGTAATGGTCGTGAGGAATTCCACCCATTGCGTCTCTCCCTTAACCTAGTTTGATCGTGGAATCGTCCACGAAGACAGCCGGTGGAACCGGCAAGTTTGTCGGTGCTGGGCCCTTACGGATACGGCCAGCCGTGTCATAGTGCGAACCGTGACATGGGCAGAACCAACCGCCGAAGTCACCAGCATCGCCCAAAGGCACACAACCAAGGTGCGTACACACGCCCATCATGACCAACCATTCACCGTCCTCAGACAATGAGCGGTTTGCGTCAGAAGCGTCTACTTCACCCAAATTCTCGTTGCGCGCGATAGGATCAGCCAAGTCGGCCAAATCTACTGAGCGTGCTTCTGCAATCTCTTCTTCCGTGCGACGACGAATGAACACAGGCTTGCCCAACCATTTAACGGTAAGCTGCGTGCCGGGTTCAATATCCCCAACAGGGACAAAGATCGACGCGAGCGCACGCACGTCTGCGGATGGATTCATCTGATTGACTAGCGGCCATACGGCTGCACCTGCGGCTACGGCACCTGTACCTGCTGTGGCATAGTACAGGAAATCCCGGCGGGTGCCTGCGTGTTCATCTGAGTGTGACACGTGGGTTTCTCCAATTTTTCCGGCCCTCTTGGGACCAATAGACACATTGGGCGCGTCTCAGACGCACCCTTGCTGGCCGCTATGTAACGAGGGAGTGAGGGTGCGTCTAGACACATCAGTGACGCATCTGGTCGCAGTTGCACATTCTGATGCAGAAATGACCTTGAAAATAAGTATTTCATTAACACGGCTGAAGGGTTTTGGCCGAAATGAAATTTTTCAAGCAACCATACTACCGAATCAACATTTGCGACTTACCCAGCGGGTGGCGCAGTCATTTGCATCGACTCGCGACCACTAAAGTCCTCATACCAAGCCGACAAAGCATCGTTTCCTGCGCGCCAACCACGCGCATCATGGCGAAAGTCCAAATAGGCCAGTGCACATGCAACGGAAACTTGTCCCATATCCAACGGTCCGCTCAAATGGCTCATCCAACGTGTGTTAATGGCGCTGCAGCCACCAATGACTTTGGACCATTGCGCATCCGTCCAGCCATTCCACTGCTTTTCTTTAGGTCGAACACGGCCCTCATATGTTATAGATACGGCTGCATCCAAAATCCCATCGGCAGTTGCCTCGAGCGTTAAGGTTTCCCACTTCCTTGCGCCAAGTGGATAGAGCTTATCCCCTGCCCTTGCGTCTAAGAATGCGCAAATAACACGGCTGTCATAGAGTGTGGCACCATCGTTGCGTTCCAACGCAGGAATTTTAGCAAGTGGATTTTTAGCCAACAACCCGTCCATCGGGGTGATTGGAGTGGTCGTCACAGGAACAATTTCCACGTCACTGAGTTGACCCGTTTCAAAGAGCAGGACCATGACTTTTCGAACAAATGGCGACATCGGGCTGTGATAAAGTTTCATGTATAGCTCCAAAATTGTGGTTCGCGGGATCAAAGCTCCTACCAAAGAGGCCAAAAAGCTAAGGAGAGTTTATTTTAAATCGCTGTCATTTAACGCCATGCATCCGCGCGGCCAGAACACCCAAGTCTGTGCCCAACCCATATGCCGCAACACCATCTGCCGCACGCATCCGCACGGGGTCAGGTTTATTTTGACTTAATTTCCACGTCCCATCCACGGCTGTAATTGCCATTCGGCACGGTACAATTTGGCGCATCATTTTGTCCAAAACATCAGGATTCATTTTTGCTGCACGCCAAGGTTCCTTCGGGCGCAATTGCTCTTCAAAGAACGATGTCTGCCTATCCAACAACTCACGCATTTCTTCTTGGGGTCGCAGCTCCAAAACACCCGTTAGGTGGACGGCAACATAGTTCCATGTGGGCACTTGGTCATCGACCTCATACCAATCTGGTGAGATGTAGCTATTACCACCTGAAATCACGATCTTTGCCTTCAGTGGTGTTGTCAGCATACGCGCAATTGGATTGGAGCGTACCAAATGCAGATCAAGTGTTTCGCCTGCCTCTGACAAAACAAACGGAATATGCGAGATT
>JAGSGK010000214.1 GCA_023955215.1 Paracoccaceae bacterium | reverse complement strand
TTCAAAACAGACAGACTTATAAGCAAAAACGTATAATTGCTCTCATTGAGTAGTTCCAAATCTGCGGTTCATAGGTTTGTGTGATCGTGGTGCTTTGAGACATGTTAGGCTTTGTCTGACAACACCGCCATCTGCTTCCCCAGATTGCAAGCTAGCCCATAATTGCGTGAATAACTGCATTGTTTCAGTGAAATACAGGCGTGCGTTTTGTGTGATGCATGGGTTGAGGTCTTGATTGGGGATGAAGGGTGTCAATGTAGGGTCTTGAGAGGTGTTTGGCTACGTCTGTGAACGCCGCCACTAAAACATCCTATATACTTGTTAATAATATAAATATCCCAGATAGTATTTTTCTGTCCCCAATTCTGTCCCCTAAAAATAATTTAAAACTGTGCCTCACGCGCGCGTAGCTAGGCACTTTGCCTCATCACTACACACACTCTTTGCTGTGTTTGTCTGTTGAGATTCCAGGGTTCTACACTGTGTCCACAACCTATTGAAAGAAAATAGTTCTTTCTGGTTGATACATGTTAATCAAAATTTTACGATCACCATTTTGACGACGAAAAATCACAAAGCTCCAAATAAAGGACTGTACCCGCCTTAAAAAATTCATTCTTCAAACGGCTCATTTTGTGTCCAATCATAGGTGCCGTTATCTCGCTCGTTCACTGCTTGTTTCCATCCTACTTCTTCAACCCTTGCTTTGAAATTCAAGCCTTCGGGTGAATGTCGCGTCATGCCGTCTAAAAGGGTAGCTAGTCGTTGCGTTTGATTGATTTTCTCTTCAACGGCTGAATTGATCACCATCTTCTGCATGGCGAGCTGATTGATCGGTACTGACGCTATACGACTTGCAAGCGCTTCGACCTCGGCATCAAGCTGATCGTCTGGCACGGATTTAAGTACAAGACCCATTTCTGATGCCTCAATTCCATTAATCTTGTCACCTGTGAACATCATGCGCTTAGCTTTTTCGGGTCCAATTCGGTGCACCCACATCGCGGTTGTTGGGCAGCCCCAAACTCGCGTTGGCATGTAGCCAATTTTTGCACCGTCACCCATTATTGTCATATCCGCGCAAAGAGCAATATCTGACCCTCCAGCCACTGCGAAACCATGGACTTTACAAATTACTGGTTTCATTGCTCGGAATAGAGACATGAAAGACTGGGTGTTTCGCCACATGAATTGGAAATCTTGCATTGGATCCCATGGCATATCTTGTACAACCTTATTAGGTCCATCTGAGCTCGCATAATGCTCTAAATCGTATCCCGAACAAAACGCCTTACCTGCACCAGATAAAACCATCACATGGACGTTTGGATCCGCATCTGCCCGCGCGACTGCCTCAGATAATTCATTCGGAAGATCGTCATCAATTGCGTTTAACACTTTTGGTCGATTGAGAGTGATCCTCCCAATCCGGCCATCTCGTTCAAATAGGACCTTTGCCATATTTACTCCCAATCACTCACGGCTTTGACTTCAAGAAATTCTTCAAGACCCCATGTACCACCTTCACGGCCATTGCCGGACTGTTTCATGCCTCCAAAAGGCGAACCAGCACCGCCAAATTTGCCGTTCATCTCGACCATACCAGATCTTAGCTGTCGCGTCACGCGACGAGCTCGTGCGTTGTTTGAGGTCTGTACATAATTTGTTAGACCATAGGACGTGTCGTTCGCCAGGGTGATTGCTTCTTCTTCGGAGTCAAAAGGTGTTATACATAGTACAGGGCCGAAGATTTCTTCCTTCCAAATCGTCATATCTTGCGAGACGTCAGCAAAGATTGTGGGACGCACAAAGTAACCTTGGTTCAGCCCATCGGGGCGGCCTAGACCACCCGCAATCAATTTGGCACCTTCATCTATGCCACGCTTGATTAGGAATTGGATCTTGTTCAATTGTGCTTCAGATACAACCGGACCAATTTGACGGCCTTCTATATCTGCTGGCCCGACCTCTGTTTTCTCTGCCACTGTACGGGCTGTTTCAACGGCATGTTCGTATATCGTGCGTTCGACTAACATCCGGGTTGGTGCGTTGCAGGACTGGCCCGAATTGTTGAAGCAGTGCCGAACGCCTCGCGTGACGGCCTTTTCATCGGCATCGGCAAATATGATATTGGCTCCTTTGCCTCCTAGTTCGAGGCTAACGCGTTTCACGGTATCCGCAGCTGATTTAGTTATAGCCACGCCTGCAGGCGTTGAACCGGTAAAGCTGACCATATCAACATCTTTTTGCGACGTTAAATGTGCGCCAACACCGGCACCATCACCGTTCACCAGATTAAATGTCCCAGGAGGGAAATCTGCCTCATCAATCATCTCAGCCAGCAGAATAGCGCTGAGCGGGGACAGTTCCGAGGGTTTCAGCACCACCGTGCAGCCCGCGGCCAGCGCCGGGGCGACCTTCAGCATCACCTGGTTCATCGGCCAGTTCCATGGGGTGATCAGGGCGCAGACACCAACCGGCTCGTATAGGATCATGTCGCCGGGCGCGTGATCCCCCAAGGGACGTTCAAAGGCAAAAGCCTTTGCCGCCCGAATGGTGTTCTTGAGATGCCCAGCCCCGGCACCGACCTGCGCCGTCTTTGCTAATGCGATAGGCGCTCCCATTTCTCTACTGATAGCCTGCGCCATGTCTTCGGCCCGTGTCTTATAGACTTCCATCAACTGCTCCAATGCGGTGATCCGGCCCAAAGGGTCTGTTGCCGCCCAAGCCGGGAAGGCTGCTTTGGCTGCGGCGACGGCCGCGTCGGTATCAGCGACGCCACCCAAAGTGATTGTGGCAATCTTTTTTTCTGTGGACGGATTCTCAACTTCCACTTCGCGCCCATCGATCGAGGCGACCCATTGACCGTTGATATAGTGTCTGGTGGTGTCCTGCATGGCGGTTCCTATTAGTCAGAGTTCAGTATATTCCCCAGCGACGAAACGATCGCGGAGAACGAATTTCTGGATTTTGCCCGAGCCGGTCAGGGGGAAATCCTCGACCTGCACCCAGACATTTGGGGTTTTCTGTGGCGACATATTTGCGCGGCAATGGGCATGCAGCGCGGCTTTGTCGAGCGGTCCAGTGCTCCTGATGAACGCGCCTATAACCTCGCCCCATTTTGGGTCTGGTAGGCCAACGACAGCGACTTCGGCCACGCTTGCGTGTTCCAACAGGCAGTTTTCAATTTCAGCGGGAAAATGGTTCTCGCCGCCGCGGATGATCATTTCTTTCATGCGACCCGTGACTGTGACGTAGCCTCGTTTATCCATCCGGCCAAGATCGCCGGTGTGCAGCCAACCCATTGCGTCTATGGTCTCGGATGTGGCCTTCGGGTTGTCGTTGTATTCAAGCATGACGCAGGGGCCACGGGCACAGATTTCCCCGACCTCTTCTAAGACAATGGCGCAATTGTCATCGACGCTGCGAATTGAGACTTCGGTCTGAGCCACCGGCTGACCAGCAGTGTTGCAAATATCGTCAATGGTGTCGTCTAGATGATGTTGTGTGATCACCGGACAATGCTCGGTCTGGCCATAGAGGGTGGAAAAATTGGCACCCATCAAGTTCTGTACCCTGCGTACCAATTCGGGCGCCACCATCGAGCCGCCGCAGCTGACGAGCTTCAGAGCCGACATGTCTCTTGGACGCGCATTTTGTGCATCGAGCAAGGCCACCACCATGGTCGGCACGCCAAGGATGATGTCAGCGCCGCTCGCTTCCAACTGGTCAAGCACGACGTTCGGGTCAAACAGGCTGATCAGCACCATTCGGCACCTCGCCTGCAAGCAACCAAGGGTGACCATACCGCAGCCTGCGGTATGAAACATCGGCATGATGTTCACCCAGGTGGTTGTACTGGTCGCGCCGCAACGACCCGCGTAGAACCGGGCGTTATTAACTAGGCCGCGATGGCTCAGCACCGCACCTTTGGGAAAGCCAGTGGTGCCGGATGTATATTGGATCATCGCGGCATCATCTGGCTGAACATCTGCCAGCATTTTGGGCCGTTCCCCAGTGGCGTAGAGCGCATCCTCGTTTTCCAAGTTGATGACCTCGCGCAACGCTGTGTTGCCGCTTATCGCCTGGTGTGCAATTTCAGCCATCGGGTTACCCCTAAACTCATTAACCATAAATAGGGCGACTGCTCCAGACTGTTCCAGAACATATTTGAGTTCAGAGACCTGAAAGGATGGATTGGCTGTTACTAGAACCAAACCCGCTAGACCACAGGCATATTCCATAAAAACCCACTGCGGGATATTGGGCGCCCAGACGACGACCTTCTCGCCTGCCTCAAAACGCGAAGAAAGCGCTTCAGCTAGGTGCTCGGCTTGTTCTAGCAGCTCTCCGTAGGTCCACGATTGGCCACAATCACCGTTGTCTGCGATATCCACCATCGCAACAGCGTCAGGGTAGCTGGCCGCAGTCTTACGCAGCAAGTCTCCAACCGTAATGTTTAGGACTTCAGCATCGCTCTGCGCGGGGAAGTGCGAAAGGTTGAGCTTCACATGGTACATGTCTATTCGGCCGCGATCGGTTTGGTTGGGATATCCACCAGTTTGCCCCTAGGGATCAAGCGGTCAGCGTCATACATTGGCAGAGTACAGAGCTCGCCTTCTTGAATAGAACCGTCTGCACAGAGCACATTTACCTTGGTGCCGGGTCCTATGGCGGGGTCGTCCATACGAACAATGCAAACACCGCAATTTTGGTATGGTGAATATCCTGACGAGCAAACGCGTCCAACAACAGTTTCGCCCACCCACATTACGCGACCCAATTGAGAAACACCCCCCATTACACGCATACCCCAGGTTTTTGATGATTTATCTGCAACCTCTAATGCTTTGCGTCCGATGAAATCACGATTGTCGAAGTCGACAAAATTCCCAAGTCCAGCTTCGAAAGGAGTGGTTTCCGCCCCAAAGTCCGATCCTGCATTTAATAAGCCAGCCTCAATCCGACGTGCGCGGAATACCGGTGTCCCGGTGAGTAAGATATGGAACGCCGAACCTACCTCCATGATCCTGTCGCCAATGGCCGCAATATCTGTGTCTGGAAGTAAGTATACTTCCCAGCCAAGTTCGTTAGTAAAGCCTGAACGGCTGATCCAACAAGTCTGACCAGCAATAGAAACCTCGGCGCAGTCGAAATAGCGGAATGGATCTGGCATCGGTCCGTCCAGAGCAGCGGCCAATAGCTCCAGTGAACGTGGGCCCTGTATCTGACTTACCCAGACATTCGGATCATGGATTTTTACATCCAACCCTTCGGCATGTGCTTTGTACCAGCTGAAAAGATCGCCGTCTGCCTGTGCCATCCAAAAACGATCTTCAGATAATCGCAGCAATACCCCGTCTGTGATCATCCCCCCATCATGATAGCATGCGAATTGATATGAGCATCGGCCTGGTTTGACCCTTGATACATTACGGGTGAACACCTTGTTTAAAAGTGTTTCAGCATCTGGTCCGCTTATCTCAATTGGTAGCTCACCCGTGTGACGAAAAATAACGTTCGTACGTACGGCCCAATACATTTCATCATCTGATGCAGTGCTTAGCGCTTCGGGTGTCAGTCGGGAGTTGTAAAGTGTATATTCTGGGTCATGTGGCAGCTCCATGTAACTCAGTGGATGTGCTGGCATTGTACGCGCGAGT
>JAGSGK010000205.1 GCA_023955215.1 Paracoccaceae bacterium | reverse complement strand
GGGACGCCTTTTGCTTCAAGATGGGCTTTGAACGCTTCGATGTCATCCGTACGATAAGCGATGTGGCCGCGTTCAACCGGATTGACGGCGTGACCGGTTTTGAACCCGATGCTCAGGTCCTTTTGCGCGATGTGGGTTTGAACCGCGCCATCGGTGCGAAAGGCCAGCTGACCGGCATACCCTTTGTTCTTCTCTTGTTTCGGGATGTCTTCTGTGACGGGTGGCAGCATCAGGACATCGTTGTAAAACGCATCCATTTGGCTGACATTTTCGCTGCTAAAGCTGACATGATGTAGGGTCAGTTTCATTTCCACACTCCCTTGGCTGTGCAGACTTAAGTAGTTCACAAACTTCGTGAGGCGTCCAGACCCCTGATCCAAGCGAATTGAGAAGTAACCACCCACTTGCGAGGGGGGCGTGGGCGCGTTAAACCGCCCTTAAGCAGATAAGGGATCCCCATGTCGATTGATACAAGCACCGCCGCCCGCGTCGCCAAATTGGCCCGCATTAAAGTTGAAGACGATGCGCTGCCAGCATTGGCCGCTGAGTTTAACAATATCCTTGGCTTTATTGAGCAACTCAATGAGGTGGATGTGGATGGCGTTGAGCCGATGACATCTGTCACCCCGCAGCGTCTTAAGCGCCGTTTGGATGTGGTTTCCGATGGATCGCAGCAACAAGCTGTTTTGAAGAATTCACCCGACGCGCGCGAAGGTTTCTTTGCTGTGCCTAAGGTTATGGAGTGAGCCACGTCTGAATGACGCGCTCAAGCAGCCCTGCGCTGCACCCTGATTTGAGAAAGATGATAAGATGACCGATCTAAACACACTTGGATTAGCTGAAGCCCGCGATGCACTTCGTGCTCGCACTACCACGTCTAAAGAATTGACTGCGGCTTGTTTGAAAGCCATCGAGGGTGCAGGTGCGCTGAACGCATTTGTCCACCACACCCCTGAGATCGCGATGGAACAGGCGGCTGCGGCCGATGCCCGTATTGTGGAGGGTGATGCCCCTGCGATGTGTGGCCTGCCAATCGGGATCAAAGATTTGTTCTGCACCAAGGGTGTGCCGTCTCAAGCGGGTTCACGTATTTTGGAAGGCTTCCTGCCAGAGTATGAATCGACCGTGTCTGGCAACCTGCTGGGCAGTGGTGCGGTTATGTTGGGCAAACTCAACATGGACGAATTCGCCATGGGGTCCTCTAACGAGACATCCGTTTACGGCAACGCGATCAACCCATGGAAAGTTGACGAGCGTCAGTTGACCCCAGGTGGATCATCCGGTGGTTCTGCGGCGGCTGTTGCGGCTGACCTTTGTTTGGCTGCGACCGGCACAGACACTGGTGGTTCTATTCGCCAGCCTGCGGCCTTTACCGGCACGGTTGGTATCAAACCTACATATGGCCGTTGTTCGCGTTGGGGTGTGGTGGCGTTTGCGTCTTCCCTTGACCAAGCGGGCCCAATGACCAAATCGGTCCGCGATGCGGCGATCATGTTGGAAACGATGTGTGGCTATGATCCAAAGGACAGCACCAGCGCCGATTTGGCTGTGCCGAACTTTGAGGCCCTCATGACAGGCGATATTCGCGGCAAGAAAATTGGCCTGCCAAAAGAATACCGCATGGACGGCATGCCTGCTGAGATCGACAAACTATGGGCAGATGGTGCTGACATGTTGCGTGACGCTGGTGCCGAGATTGTTGATATCTCGCTGCCACACACAAAATACGCTTTGCCAGCTTACTACGTGATTGCCCCTGCTGAGGCATCTTCGAACCTCGCACGTTATGACGGTGTTCGTTATGGTCATCGCGCCACATTGGATGCAGGCGATGGCATCACAGAGATGTATGAGAAAACCCGCGCTGAGGGCTTTGGCCCAGAAGTACAGCGCCGCGTAATGATCGGGACATATGTATTGTCTGCTGGTTTCTATGACGCCTATTACAACCGCGCCCGCCGCGTACGCACGTTGATCAAGAAAGACTTTGAAGACGTGTTTGCCGCTGGTGTTGATGCAATCCTGACACCTGCAACGCCATCTTCGGCCTTTGGTTTGGGTGAAATGACGGATGTTGATCCGGTGCAAATGTACCTTAATGATGTGTTCACCGTGACTGTGAACATGGCTGGCTTGCCAGGGATTTCCGTTCCAGTTGGTCTGGACTCCAAAGGTTTGCCAATGGGTCTGCAACTGATTGGCCGTCCATGGGAAGAAGGCGATCTGCTATCTTCCGCCTATGCGCTTGAGAAGGCTGCAGGTTTTGTAGCCAAACCAACCAAATGGTGGTAAATACCGCAAAAATATAGCGCACTTAAGCGAACCAGAGGCAGATAGTATGACGATCCGATTGATAATGATGGCTTCAGCACTTGGTGCTTTGGCTGCTTGCCAACCTGCACTTCCTGAAAGCGGAGCAGGTGCACCAGGGCGTGGTGTTGGGTTTGATACATCGGCCAGCGCACGTGCGCAGCTTGATGCACCTTTGATGGTGCAGTCGCAGGCACTGCCGTCTAGCAATCAGCAAAATCAAGCGGTTCAGGCGGTAACGTCTGAGACTGCGCCTGTTGCTGCAACGGTTTCTGCGCAGACGAATTCTGTGGCTGACGATACTTTGGCGGCGCTGGGCACCAGTGGTTCAGGTACTTCTGTTGAATCCGGACGACAGGTGGTGAATGCCAGCCCGTCCAATCCTGCGCCTGTTGCCGTCGACAACGCAGGCATTTCTGATGAAAACGATTTTGGTGCCGTCTCTGGCCGCCAATCTATCGAAAGCGATAAGGCGCGTATTGCTGCCAATCGTGCGCAATACGCGATTGTTCAACCAACAGCATTGCCAAGTCGTGCTGGTGGCAGCCAGCCGAATGTTGTGGCCTATGCGTTGGAAACCAAACACCCACTTGGGACACAAGTTCACCGTCGCAGAGGGTTCGCAACTGCGGCCAAAACACAGCGCAATTGTGCGGTTTACAATTCAGTAGACGATGCACAGTTAGAATTCCTGACACGTGGCGGCCCAGTTAAGGATCGCCTTGCGCTGGACCCTGATGGTGACGGTTACGCCTGCGGTTGGAACCCTGCAAAATATCGCAAGTGATCGGGCAAATCGCCTCTTCAAATTGTGGTCCACGACGTGACGGGCTGGCCCCTTCGCTGGTCGTTATCCATTACACTGCCATGCAGACAGCACAGGCTGCGATTGAGCGACTGTGCGATCCAGCTTTTGAGGTTTCGGCCCATTACGTTATTGCCAATGCTGGGGGTGTCACACAGTTGGTGTCAGAAGATATGCGGGCGTGGCACGCAGGGGCAGGGCGCTGGCATGGTCAGGATGATATCAATTCGCGTTCCATCGGTATTGAACTTGATAACGCAGGAACCCACCCATTCTCAGAACCACAGATGCGCGCGCTAGAAATACTGCTGCCTCAGATTATGAAACGTTGGGATATCGCGCCTGAGGGTGTGATCGGGCATTCTGATCTAGCGCCGGGTCGTAAAATTGATCCGGGTCCACGATTTGATTGGGCGCGTTTGACTATTCAGGGGCTGGCGGCTGAAACACCCCCTAAGGGTTGGGCTGCCACAGAGTTTGCAGGACTGGCAGCACACGCTGGGTATGACACGAGTGTGCCCGCGACTGACCTGTTGCAAGCCGTACGCTTGCGTTGGAACCAATCCGCGACTGGCCCTTTGTGTGCCAAGGACCACGCGGTTCTTCAATCTTGATAGCGACCTAACACTCCAACCCATTGACGAACCCACAAACAAAACGCACAAGTCGATTGCGCGGAAGGCTGGATGGTCGCGGGATTGGCAACAATCGCGAGGAAAGTCCGGACTCCACAAAGCAATGGTGCCGGGTAACGCCCGGCGGGGGTAACCCTAGGGAAAGCGCCACAGAAAATAGACCGCCTGTGTGCGGATCGGGTAACCGATATCACACGCAGGTAAGGGTGAAACGGTGGGGTAAGAGCCCACCGCGGGACGGGCAACCGGACTGGCAAGGCAAGCCCCACCAGGAGCAATGCCAAATAGGGACCGCGTGCGACGCAAGTCGCGGGGCTGCTTTTGCCCCAGCAGGTCCGGGTTGGCAGCTAGAGGTGCGCAGGTAACTGCGTGCTAAGATGAATGACTATCTCGGGTGTGGTAACGCATCTAGACAAAATCCGGCTTACAGGCCTTCCGCGCATATCTACATTTGTTGTCATTTAGGGCCCTAATGGGCTGCGAATCTGATGATGTGAAATGATAATCTTTGGCAGTGTATCGCTGTTGGAAATGTAGTATCGGGGCCTTGGGTGCAGTGTTTTTTACAGCATCGCGGTTTTTTCTACTGCTGGCCGATGATCTTCCTGCTTTTGCGGTTGACTCGGATGGTGGGCGGGGTAGAAGCCATAAATCAAGAATTCACGCGCGGTTCCGCTTTTTCAGGAACCTACGCAGCAGGAGAAGTAACATGGCTAAGCCAACCACGATTAAAATCCGTTTGAACTCGTCCGCGGGCACTGGCCACTTCTATGTGACCAAAAAGAACGCACGTACAATGACTGAAAAAATGGTCGCACGTAAGTATGACCCAGTTGCACGTAAGCACGTTGAGTACAAAGAAGGCAAAATCAAGTAAGGTTTTACCTTACTACGTATACAAAGGCCGCGCATTTAGCGCGGCCTTTTGCGTTTTTGGGACTGATTTGGAGTTGGATTCTGCCGAAGGTTAATAGTCGAAGCCAGCGTAACGGTTCTTTTGATTTCCATCTTCTGGCTTGTTGACAAATTTGGCCCAGACCCCGCCTGGCCGCCAGATACCGTCCATCCGATCAAGCGCCTGTTGTCTGTCGCCGCCTAACCCCTCAATCGCGTAACGGTAAAAGAATGCCGTGACGCGGGCGTTGTAGATACAGTGCACGTGGATCGATTTCCCGTTGAGCTGCTCAAGTGCTGTGCAAAACGCGTCAAAGTCCGCTTGGGTCGGGTTGTCGAAATCTACGGGGATATAGATATAGTTGATGGCTAGGGCTGCTAAACGTCCCGCCTCATCATCCAATGCGCCGTCATTGCTATGGGGGCCAAGATTGATGACATCGCTCAGGCCAAGTGTCTTGATCGCCGCAAATTGTGCCTCTGTCGGCTGGCCCGATAGGGTGGTGGTGGCGTCAATGCGCTGCCAATTAATCACACCGGTTGGGTCAGTCATATCATTCTCCGTCGTACAAATACTCACGTATTGCGTGTGGCGGGTAAGTCAAATCTTTCGCGAGCAGGTGGGGTTTACGGCTTAGCGATCGGAAGGCGCTGTGTCTTTGTGGAGGGCTGCAAAAGCCATCAATTCTTCGCGCGTGTGCTTGGTGTGTACGCGCAGCTGACTTGGGTGTTGATGTTGCCGGCTAACCCCATCTCGACGCGCCTTTAGGGGGCGTATGGGGCGCGGAACAAAGCCGCCACCGCAGTTGGGGCAGACGTTACTGAGGACGTTGTTCACGCAGTCTGCGCAGAACGTGCATTCATAGGTACAGATCATGGCGTCGGCAGCTTCTGGTGGCAGGTCGCAATCACAGCACTCGCAGTTTGGTCTTAGCTCCAGCATCGTCTTCTCCTGTCGTTAAACGAAAAAGGGCCACCCAATTGGGCGGCCCTGATTACATCAAATGGAGATGATGTTTATTCTTGTTGGCCCATGAACATCAGCAAAAACTGGAACATGTTCAAGAACGAAATGTACAACGACAACGCTCCGTCTGAAGCTGCTTTGTCCAACCATTCTTGGTCGCCGTGGTGAGCATGTGCGACGTATGTGCGTTTGATGTCTTGTGTGTAGTAGGCTGTTAGGCCTGCAAAGATCAAAACACCGAT
>JAGSGK010000199.1 GCA_023955215.1 Paracoccaceae bacterium | reverse complement strand
CAAAATGACTGCATTACGTAAATTCGAAACACAAACCGCATCGAGCCATACAGACATGATGGGTGGGGAACACGTTGAAATGTTCACGTCCGGTGCGGCACCGTCTGCATCCGACAGCCTGCTGGGTGATGCGACAAGTTTGTTCACATCGGGCGCTGGTCCAGAAATGAAAAGTGGCGACCAGACAGGTCTGTTCACGTCCGGTGCTGCACCAAAAACGTCGGGCATGGAGACCGGTGATCTGACTGCACTGTTCACTTCAGGCGCCTAAGCCTAATCAAGGCACGCTTAATTTAATCCAAGAGGACAAGTTATGACCAACGTTATTTCATTAAGCGTGCCTCAGCGCAGACAACCCTTTATCCAAAACGCCAATGCCCTCGTTAGTGTTTTTGCTGATCATCGCAGGCACAACGTGGATGTTTTTTGGCTTAAAGAAAACGCAGAATTGCTCAACATATTGGAATGTACGGGAACGCCAATACCCGAAGATGCCTTGGCAACCCATCAATCCTTCTACCAACAGCTGCCTGCAAAAATGGCATTTTTTGCCCAATATTATCGGTTCTACTTGTCCATTTGTTTGGATCTCGAAGATCTTGGACTGAAGGGAGATGTTGGTGGGCAGATGTGTGACTGGGTCCCGGCCCAAGGATTGGCCGAGGCAGAGTTATCAGACCTTCAACGCGGAGAGGCGTCTCGACTTTTGGCACGGCGCGGCACAAAGGTTTCTATAGACCACGGACTAGATGATCGATTGCGCCAATTTATCAACCGCTCGGCAACTTTTGCACTGCCCAACAAAAAAGCGGCATATGAGCTAACGCATATCGTGTTTTACCTGTCCGAATACGGACGTCGTGACCCCAAGCTTGATTGTGGTGCTGTTCAGTCACTTAATTTTGTAGGTATTATTGCCTACTTGGATCAAAATGCCGATCTCTTAGCCGAAATTTGTATCGCTTTGCGTTTTGCAGGCCAGACACCCAGCCCAATTTGGGAGGATTGGATTGTAAAAACGCTCTCTGACTTTCAGGTTATTGAGCAACCTGCATCGACCACATCCGATGCGTATCACGAATACTTGGTCAGCGTGTGGATGGCTTTGACGGCAAAACGTGATGGGATGGGGCAGGCGGTTTTAGGGGGACGGTTGGAGTTTATGCGCGGTGACGTTGCCGCAGGGCCACTTCGCAATATCTCAAATCTATTGCTCGACATGGATGCCGAACGCAGCCCCGATTGGGAGGTGATGCGCCCAATCGTTGAACAAGTAATTGACGATGAAGGTTACGGAATTTTGCTTCAGGCCCAGAATGCGACTGATGATTTTGCAGCGTTTTTTGAAGGGTTCTCACGGGTTAATATCGCCGTGTAACCCATTACATTGAAAAAGAAGTTCCACAGCCACATGCGCTTGTTGCATTCGGGTTCTCAATGACAAACCGGGCGCCAATTAGCTCTTCGGAGAAGTCGATAACTGCGTTGGAGAGGAAGGGCAAAGATATGGAATCCACAACAACTTTTTGTCCTGATCCCTCAAGGATTAAATCGTCGGCTTTGGGATCATCGAGCGCGATTTCGTACTGGAAACCGGAACAGCCACCGCCCTCAACCGCGACGCGTAAGGCTTGCCCCTGATCAGCGGCGCCGATCTCAGCAAGTCGTTCAAAGGCACGTGTTGTAACTTTTGGCGGCAATTGCACGGGGAAAGCTCCGACTGGTCGACCAATGGTCGGTTTCATTATCGTCTGTAAACCAATATAGAGGGCCATAGGACAGGCGACAAGGACCAGTGCTCAATGCAGGCACCATTTTCCTCTGATCCAATACACAGCAAGGGACGGCGTGTATCGGAAGAAGAGTTTAGTTTTCGATCATGTTTTCAACGTGATAGGGACCGCATCATTCACGCCAGCGCGTTTCGCCGGCTGAAACACAAAACACAAGTTTTCGTCGAACACGAAGGCGATTATTTTCGCACGCGCCTGACGCACTCGATTGAGGTGGCCCAAGTGGCCCGCACGATCGCAGGTGCACTTGGTCTGAACGGCGAGCTGACAGAAGCTGTCGCATTGGCACACGACCTTGGTCATCCGCCCTTTGGCCACGCAGGCGAGGACGTGTTGCACGAGATGATGGCCCCCTACGGCGGCTTTGATCACAACGCCCAAGCCATTAAAATTGTTACCGATTTAGAACGCCACTATGCAGAATTCGATGGTCTAAACCTAACGTGGGAATGTTTAGAAGGTATCGCAAAACACAACGGCCCTGTCGTGGGCGAACTACCCTATGCGCTGGCTGAATATGACGCGACACATGATCTAGAGTTGCACACCCATGCAAGTGCTGAGGCGCAAGCAGCAGCGTTGTCTGACGATATTGCCTATAATAACCACGATCTGCACGATGGTTTGCGGGCAGGGCTTTTTACGGATGCCGACATTATAAAGCTGCCGATCATTGGTGCGGCCTATGCCGAAGTAGACGCGGCCTATCCCAACCTTGAAACTGATCGGCGCCGTCACGAGGCATTGCGCCGTGTGTTTGGTGTGATGGTCAGTGATGTGATTTCGACCTCGCGAGTGATCTTGGACGAAAGTGGTGCGACATCCGCCCATGATATTCGTCATTTGGGTCGCCCCGTCATTCGTTTCTCTGATGCAGTCTTTGCCGATCTTCGCGAAATCCGTTCCTTTCTGTTTAACCAGATGTACCGCGCACCAGCGGTGATGGCGAAGAGGGCAGAAGTAACAACAGTGATCCGCGAATTGTTCCCCTTGTTCCTGAATGATCCATCTCAATTGCCCTCCAATTGGCATGAGGAACTGCAAGGTGCTGACAAGACCGCCATTGCACGCCGTGTCTGCGATTACATCTCAGGTATGACAGACCGCTATGCATTGCTCGAATATGAACGTATCTTGGGCAAGCACTAGCCGACGCCCGTTGACCTTAGGCACGTAAGTGCTAAACCGCACCCGACCCGTATTAGGACTAAATTGATGAACCTGTTTGCCGATATCCGCACCCAAGTGATTGCCGACCTCAACGCCATGGTTGACGCTGGGCAGCTGCCTGCTGGCCTTAGCTTTGACAATGTGACGGTAGAGCCGCCGCGCGATGCATCGCATGGCGATATGGCGACCAATGCGGCGATGGTTTTGGCCAAGCCTGCAGGTCTTAAGCCACGTGACATTGCGGACGCATTGGCGGCACGTTTGGCGGCCGATGATCGGATCACTGCTGCTGAAGTCGCAGGACCTGGGTTCCTAAACCTTCGTCTTTCCGCCTCTCTTTGGCAGGGCGTCATCGGCGCTGTGCTTAAAGTAGGTACAGATTTTGGTCGCTCCACAATGGGTGAGAACAAAAAGGTTAACGTCGAATACGTTAGCGCAAACCCAACGGGTCCTTTGCACGTTGGTCACACGCGCGGTGCGGTCTTTGGTGATGCATTGGCATCCATGCTGGATTTCGCAGGCTTCGACGTCACACGTGAATACTACATCAACGACGGTGGCGCGCAGGTCGATGTGTTGGCCCGTTCCGTTTACCTGCGTTATCTAGAGGCCCACGGCCAAGAGGTAGCGTTTGAGGACGGCACATACCCGGGCGATTATTTGATCGCGACCGGTGAAGCGTTGAAAGCCAATGTGGGCGATGCCTACGTCGGCAAAGGCGAAGACGTTTGGTTGCAAGACATCCGTGAATTCGCAACTGAGGCGATGATGGATCTGATCCGTTCCGACCTTGCGCAGCTTGGCATTAAAATGGACCGCTTCTTTTCAGAGAAATCATTGTACGGTTCCGGCCTGATCGAAAAATCTATCAAGTCGCTTGAAGACAAGGGCCTGATCTATGAAGGCGTGCTTGAGCCACCAAAAGGCAAAAAGCCTGAGGACTGGGAACCACGCGAGCAAACCTTGTTCAAATCAACCGAACACGGTGATGACGTTGATCGTCCTGTGAAAAAGTCTGATGGCGCATGGACATACTTTGCCCCTGACATTGCATACCACTTTGACAAGGTTGAACGTGGTTATGATCTGTTGATTGACGTTTTTGGCGCTGATCACGGCGGCTATGTAAAGCGTATGAAGGCTGCTGTGTCTGCATTGTCTGGTGGCACGGTGCCGCTCGATATCAAGCTGACGCAACTGGTGAAGCTTTTCAAAGATGGTGAACCGTTCAAAATGTCCAAGCGGGCAGGGACATTCGTAACCCTGCGCGATGTGGTTGATCAGGTTGGGTCTGACGTAACCCGTTTCGTAATGCTAACGCGCAAAAACGATGCGCCGCTTGATTTTGATTTCGCAAAGGTGCTTGAGCAAAGCCGCGACAATCCTGTGTTCTACGTTCAATACGCCCACGCGCGTGTGAATTCGGTTTTGCGCAAAGCAGTTGAAGCAGGTGTTGCAGTTGATGACGCAACATTGGCTGCTGCTGATCTGACACTGATAAATCACGAAGCTGAATTGACGCTGGCGGCTAAGCTGGCTGAATGGCCACGTTTGCTCGAAACAGCCGCGCGCAGCAACGAACCGCACCGCATTGCATTCTACCTATATGAGCTGGCAGGCGAGTTCCACGGGTTGTGGAACCGTGGCAATGAATTGCCTGAATTGCGCTTCTTGCAGGATGATCCAAAGACATCCCAAGCAAAAATCGCCCTAGCACGTTCAGCGGCTGTTGTAATAGCTGCAGGCCTTGGTATTCTAGGTGTAGAGCCAGCCGAAGAGATGCGTTAAAAATAACCGCCTCGGCTGAACAGGCATAATTCAGTAGATCCGTTGGGCAATGTACCCAAACGGGCAACGAGGCAAAAATGGCAAACGTTCCTTACTCCCATAATATGGGTGCTCACGGTTATTCTTCTGCGGGCGCTTCATCACCAGTGGTTTCGGCTAACTCATTGAACAACCTCACCAATATGGTTGCTGCAGGTCTTTCTGTGGCGCTCATAGTTGGCGTTGGCGTTTGGGGATACAAGTTGATGGTCCGCGACGTAACTGGCTTGCCTGTCGTTCAAGCGATCAGTGGTGAAATGCGTGTCCTTCCAGACAATCCCGGTGGTGAACTTGCGTTGAACCAAGGGCTGGCTGTAAACGAAGTTGCCGCTGCTGGTACCGCTGCGGCCCCAACGGACACCTTGGTTTTGGCACCGAAACCGGTCGCGTTGGCTGTCGAAGACACCCCCGTTTCTGCACAAGTGGTTGCACCTGTGCAACAGCCTGCGCCGCTAGATTTGTCGGCACCAATCGCTGATCTTGATGGACTTGTTTCCTCACAAACCGCGACCGACACACCCGAAGCTGGTAGCGTCGAAGATTTGATCCGCCAACTGACCCAAAGTGCTGATCCGATCAACAATGTATCAGGCGCAAAAGTTGTGAGTGCGGTGACAACTGTTGCGGCGACAAACGTGACTGATGAAACCGCGATCCAAGCCGCTGGACTGCGTCGGTCATTGCGCCCATTGCTTCGGCCAGCTTCTGCGCCTGCAGTTGTTATTCCAGTATCGGCACCTGCCAAATCCACTGTGACAGAGGTTGATCCGACGTCAGTTCCAGCCGGAACACGTTTGGTTCAGCTTGGTGCCTTCGACAGCGCCGAAGTGGCGCGCAGCCAGTGGGACAAGATTGAGGGCCGCTTTGGTGACTTCCTTCAAGGTAAATCCCGCATCGTTCAAAAAGCCAACAGCGGGGGCCGTACATTCTATCGCCTTCGTGCAATGGGCTTTGCTGATCTAAGCGAAGCACGCCGTTTCTGTTCTGCACTTTTGGCCGAGAACGCAGATTGCATTCCTGTCGTCACACGATGAAGCATTTTGGCGCGACCATCCTTGATGGGGATGGCCTTCGGCTGACAGCTGATGAAGTGGCGTTGTTTCGGGATGTGAACCCATTTGGGTTTATCCTATTTGCCCGCAAT
>JAGSGK010000081.1 GCA_023955215.1 Paracoccaceae bacterium | reverse complement strand
CTGCCCAATGCCCGCAATGACACCCGCACAAGGGGCCGCGCCATCATACAACCCATGCGCCGCGGTCGCACCCACCTCCAGAAACGGAGACCCCGCATCCAGCAAATTCGCCACCCGTTCCCGAGGTAGCATTTTTCCGCGTGAAAGATGGCGCTCCCTAGAGCGCTCACCACCACCAAGTGCAGCGGCTCGAGCAGCTTCGGAGATTTGGGATAATGCGATTCCGTGGGAGACAAAATTGGATTTGAACGCCTCGGAGGAGGTCAGAATTTGGGACTTGAGTTTCACAAAGCTTCTCCAGAAATACCAAAGGCGGAATACAAATACATCGCACCAAAACCGAGTGAGACTACGACAATAACTGCAAATATATGGGGCAGCAGGAATGTTCTATTTATCCAATTATTTGTATTTAGAACATCAGCCTCTAATTTCACCGAACCTTTTGGATCGGCAGAATATGCCCGACCATAACTCAAGCGCACCTGAATACGTTCGAGGTCAAATCTCAGTATCCACACTTGTTCGTGTAACATCCAATTCCAGTGAGCGACGTAGTTAATTAAAAGCGAAAATAGAACAGCGTTTGCAAACGCCACTCCCGCATAGATTGCATAACCCAAATCCACATTTTCTGATAAGCCAACCATCGTTGGAACAAAAAACAAACCACCGCCAGCGACCAAAAAGCAGTTTTTTATAGCCAGAACGCCGTACTCATATCCACGCACAGAAGCACGCGCGCCATAATGTTCATAGCGCCACTTACATTCATCCATAGCTGCACGAAATTGATCTACATTCCCGCTTTTTTGCATATCTTCACTCACAAACCAACTCCCTCACAGCCATAGCCTTCAACTCCTTACGAATAACCTTACCCGTCACAGTCATTGGCAAAGCCTCCAAAAACCCAATTTCCCTTGGATACGAATAACTTGCCAAGCGATCTTTAACATAAGCCTGCAACCCATCCGCATCTTCAACCGCCCCGTCGCGCAACACAACATAGGCCTTCACCACTTCGGTGCGCAGCGCATCCGGCTTGCCCACAACCCCAACAGTCACAACATCGGGATGGGTCAACAAACAGTCTTCAATCTCCGCAGGACCAATGCGATATCCGGCAGAGGTGATCACATCATCCTCACGCCCGACAAAGCGTAAATATTCACCCTCCCAAACGCCACGGTCCCCCGTCAGCATCCAGTCGCCAATGAACTTCTCTGCCGTCGCTTCAGGTCGGTTCCAGTATTCTAACATCATCGACGGCGATCCACGGCGCACAGCGATATCGCCTTCCTCAGACGTCACCTGCCCCTGTGCGTCCACAACCTGCACATCATGCCCCGCAACCGGCTTACCAATACAGCCCGCCCTCACAGGGAAATCAGCGCCGCAAGAGGACACGGTCATATTACATTCGGTCTGTCCGTAGAATTCGTTGATCTGAACGCCGAGGGCCTCGCGCCCCCATGCCAACATCTCAGCGCCCAAAGGCTCCCCACCAGAGGCGACAGAACGTAATCCAGCAATCGCAACATCAGACGCGCGCAACATGCGCAGTGCCGTAGGTGGGAAAAACACGTTGCGCACAGCGCCCGCAGATATGATCGCAGCACAACCCTCGGCCTCAAACTTCTCCATCCGCGCTGCAACCACAGGAACGCCCAAGGCCAAGCCCGGCATCAAAACGTCAAACAACCCGCCAATCCACGCCCAATCTGCAGGGGTCCAAAGACAATCGCCTGGCTGGCCTAAATGGTCATGGCTAAGGGAAACACCCGCCAAATGACCGCCCAAGACACCATGCCCATGCAACGCCCCCTTAGGGCTGCCCGTGGTGCCACTGGTGTAGATCAGAACGCCAGCGGTATCCGTTTCAACCGCCGTCATCTCAACCACACCGCCCGTGATCCCAGCCGTATCTGCCATCCAAGGTTCGGCCAAATCGCCCAGCAATCCAGCGCCCTCATCATCCGTCAGAACGATCTGAATACCCGCATCACCAACACGCGATTTCAAGGCATCATACTTGAACAATTTAAACAAAGGCACTGAAATTGCACCAATTTTCCAGATCGCGATATGGGCGGCAGCACACCATGGGCTTTGGCTAAGTAACACACCAACACGGTCACCTGCCTGCACGCGCACCATCAAGGTACGTGCCAAACCATCGGCCATTTCAGCCAAGGTGCCATAGGTAATGTCACGCCTAGTTTGCCCAGTCAGATCAACAATCGCCAATTGCCCGGCCGGATGGGCCAAACACTGCGCCGCCATATTCTGATCAGGGCTGGACATGGGTTACGCCATCGCTCCCATCATCTCGCGACCAATCAACATGCGACGAATTTCTGAAGTACCTGCCCCAATTTCCATCAGCTTGGCATCGCGAAAGATACGGCCAACCGGATTGTCGGATAGATAGCCTGCGCCACCCATCGCCTGAACCGCCTGATGCGCCTGCTTCATCGCTTCTTCAGAAGCATACAAACAGCACGCCGCTGCATCCTGACGGGTCACATCACCACGATCACAGGCCTTAGCGACCTCATACACATAGGCACGGGCAGAATTCATCGCCGTGTACATATCCGCCATCTTGCCCTGCATCAGTTGAAAGGAACCAATCGGCTGACCAAACTGCTTACGCTCTGCCATATAAGGCATGATTTCATCCAAACAGGCGGCCATAATGCCAGTGCCGATGCCTGCCAAAACCACGCGTTCATAATCCAAACCAGACATCAAAACCGCAACGCCGCGCCCCTCTTCGCCAAGGACGTTCTCAAACGGCACTTCAACCTCATCAAAGATAAGTTCTGCGGTGTTCGATCCGCGCATGCCCAGTTTATCGAAATGCGGGGATGTGCTGAAACCAACCATCGACTTTTCGATGATAAAGGCCGTCATACCTTTGGAACCAGCGTCCGGATCAGTCTTGGCATAGACCACCAGCGTTTCAGCATCTGGACCATTTGTGATCCAATATTTGTTGCCACTCAAACGGTAATGATCATTACGCTTTTCTGCCCGCAGCTTCATCGAAACCACATCAGAACCTGCACCCGCTTCTGACATCGCCAGCGCGCCCACATGTTCGCCAGAAATCAAACCAGGAAGATACTTTGCCTTCTGCTCAGGCGTGCCATTCAGCTTGATCTGGTTCACACACAGGTTCGAATGCGCCCCGTATGACAGCGATACAGAGGCAGAAGCCCGCGCGATCTCTTCAACCGCAACAGTATGCGCCAGATAAGACATGCCAGAACCGCCAAATTCCTCGCCCACAGTGATACCCAACAGGCCCAATTCGCCCATTTCAGTCCATAACTCAGGGGGAAACGCGTTAGATCGGTCAATTTCCGCCGCCATCGGCTTAACCCGCTCCTGCGCCCACCGGTGAACCATTTCGCGCAGGGCATTCACATCCTCACCCAAATCAAATTTCATCGTGGCATTGAACATGGAAACATCCCCTCAAATTGCAGCAGCAAAGTTTATTGAACACTTGTTCATTACTTAAGCGCAATCAAAGAGAGCGGTCAATAGCGCACAACATTAGGGCACCTGCCGTAACAGATGCCCCATGCGCACAATAATGTATGGAATGCGCCGTAAGGCGCTCCTTTGGATCAGCTTTGCGCTTGATACACCGATGACACCTCAGCCCGAATAATCCGCGCGATCAGTTCACAGTCCTCAATGGAAAAGGTCAGCGGCACGCGCATATCCACCACACCGCGCAAAATACGGTCAGAAGCTGGCATTTGCACAGGGTTTGCATATTTCCAGCTGTCGTAACGACTGGTGAACGCCACAGGTTCAGCGGCACCAAACCATTTTAACTCCACACCACGTTTCAAACAACGCGCCACCACTTCAACCACTGCATCCTCAGACCAATCCAGCAACAGGAATTGAATTGAGGAACCAACGATGACTTCTTGGGGCGCACGTTCAACAACACTCAGCCCAGGAATGTCGCGAAACCCCGCCTCAAGGGCATAGTAACGATCGTTCCAACGCTGGCATTGCGTTGCCAAGTCCGCAATCTGTAGACGCAAAATTGCAGCCCGCAAGTTATCCATACGTCCTGAGATATTGGGGGTTTCGTATTTGATATCTGCGAAAACCTCGACATCAGGGGCCGCCAGATGCCTTTCAAACAGCATATAAGACCCCGACAGCATAATTGATTTTGCCGCCAACTCAGGATCATCGGTGACCAAAAAGCCGCCCTCGCCTGAATTTACGTGTTTATAGGTCTGACAAGAATAGCAGCCAATCGCGCCAGCACGCCCAGAGGGCACCCCGTTCCACGAAGCCCCCATTGTATGCGCGCAATCCTCAACGACCTTCACGCCCGCCGCATCACACATCGCCATCAAACGATCCATGTCACAGATATGCCCACGCATGTGGCTTAGAAGCAGAACATTGGCTTGATCCAGCTTGGCCTCAAGATCATCCAGATCAATTGTCAGCCCCTCAGTCACGCCCACAAACACAGGCTGCGCACCAACTGCTGCAATCGCACCCGGCACAGGGGCCAGCGTAAAGGCGTTCGATAACACCTTATCGCCGTGCCCAACGCCCAACGCGCGCAAAGCTGTCGCCATCGCATAACCACCAGACGCAACAGCAAGGCAGTATTTTGCCCCGACATATTGCGCATACTCCTGCTCCAGCAGCGCTGTTTCCGACAATTCGCCTGCCGTTGTGTTGTAACGATGCAAACGACCATGGCGCAAAACGGCCAATGCCGCCTCGATACCAGCTTCGGGGATGGATTCTTGTTGGGTAAAACTACCAGTGAAATTCTCTGTCATAGGGGTGTTGTGCTGACACGAGTGCTGCGCGTCAAGACGCACAACTCAGATTTACAAACCCCAAAACAACTCCTTCACCCCAACAAATTGGTCACAATGTCTGGCAGGTCTTTATAATGGTCCAACAATGCCTCTGGCTCCAATGCTGCCATATCGCCACCCGCAGGGCCAAAGGTGACCAAGACACATGGCACACCAGCGTTGCGCGCAGTATTGCGGTCCGTATCCGTATCCCCAATCAGACAGGTCAACGCAGGATCACCACCCGCACGGCGCGCCGCCTCAAACAAATGTTCGGGGTTTGGCTTGCGCACAGACAGCGTATCCGCGCCCACCATCGATGCAAACGCATCGCGCACACCAAGGCGGCGTAACAGCTCCTCTGCCAGCCCTTCGGGCTTGTTCGTGGCAATACCAACGCCGTAACCCAGCATTTTCAGGGCCTCAACGGCATCCATCGCGCCGTCATACATAACAGTGCGGCTGTCGATGTCTTTGGCATAGGCTTCCAACAGCACAGGGTAATAGTGATCCAAAACATCCGCATCATTGGCACGTTCCAAACGCTGCAGCCCCAGCGACAACATCGCCCGCCCCCCGCGCAGCGCCGTGCCTGCATCGGTTAAAGGGTCCAACATATCGCCAACGCCCATGTCACGAAAACAAACATTGGCGGCCTCAATCAAATCACCGCTGGTGTCGGCCAATGTGCCGTCCAAATCAAAAATTACTGTCTTCATAGCCCGTGCCCTTATTATGGTTTCGGCGGTCAACCGCTTGCGAGTGTTGCAACCCGCAATTTCAATTGATGCCCAAATACCTTGTGCCTTTGGTACAAATGGATAAAACGGGCGCGAATAGAACAAAAGAGATTTCGCATGAGTGTTGCTTTAATTATTCTGGGTGCCGGCAAAGGCACACGGATGAATTCTGATTTACCAAAAGTACTTCACCCCATCGCGGGTGCGCCGATGTTGGTCCACGCTATGCGTACTGGTGCAACACTTGATCCGGCACACACCGTTATTGTTGCTGGCCACGGTGCAGAGGTCGTGACCAAAGCGGCCCAAGCTTATGACCCAGAGGCAAAGGTCGTTTTGCAAACCGAACAGCTTGGCACCGGCCACGCCGTGTCCCAAGCCGCCGACGCGTTGGCAGGTTTTGAGGGCAAGGTGATCGTGCTGTATGGCGACACGCCGTTCGTGAAACCCGAAACGTTGCAGGCTATGCTGGATGCCAAAGCAGATGTTGTTGTCCTTGGCTTTGAACCACAAGACGCTAGCCGATATGGCCGCCTTGTGACCAATGGTTCATCCCTAGAACGCATCGTTGAATTTAAAGATGCATCACCTGAAGAACGTGAAATAAATCTTTGTAATAGCGGCGTTATTTGCTGCAATGGTCCGATGTTATTTGACTTGCTAAGCCAAGTTACAAACGACAACGCATCTGGTGAATACTACCTTACAGACGTGATTGGCCTTGCCCGCAATGCAGGCCATTCAGCAACCGTTGTGACCTGCTCAGAGGGTGAAACCCTCGGCGTTAACTCACGCGCAGAACTTGCATCCGCTGATGCAATGTATCAGGCCGCCACCCGCCTCACACTGATGGAAGACGGTGTAACGCTCGTTGCACCCGACACCGTGTACCTATCGCTGGACACAATCATTGGACGGGACACAATCATCGAACCAAATGTGGTATTTGGCCCTGATGTTACAGTCGAATCCGGCACAACCATCCGCGCATTTTCACACCTCGAGGGCTGCCATGTTTCACGCGGCAGTGTCGTGGGCCCTTACGCCCGCCTCCGCCCCGGTGCTGAATTGTCCGAAAACGTACGCATCGGCAACTTTGTTGAAGTTAAAAACGCAACAATCGCTGAAGGGGCTAAGGTCAATCATCTGTCCTACATCGGCGATGCCTCAATCGGTGAACGCAGCAATATCGGCGCAGGCACAATTACCTGCAACTATGATGGCGTCTTAAAGCACCGCACCGAAATTGGGGCCGATGTGTTTATCGGGTCCAACACAATGCTGGTTGCACCCGTCACCGTTGGCAATCGTGCGATGACAGGCAGTGGTTCAGTGATCACCTCAAACGTCGAGTCCGAGGCATTGGCCATCGGTCGTGCACGCCAAGTTTCAAAACCGGGCATGGCGCAGAAATTGTTCGATATCTTACAGGCCAAGAATGCAAAACTGAAAGAGAGCAACTAAAATGTGTGGTATTGTAGGGGTCCTTGGGACGAATGAAGTTGCACCAATCCTCGTTGAAGCGCTCAAACGCTTAGAATATCGCGGCTATGACAGCGCCGGAATTGCGACGATCAACGATGGCTCCTTGGACCGTCGCCGCGCTATCGGCAAACTGGTGAACCTTGGGGATCGTTTGGTCCACGAGCCGCTCGCAGGTAAATCTGGCATTGGCCACACCCGCTGGGCGACACACGGCGCACCGAACGAGAACAACGCGCATCCGCACAAGTCGGGCAAAGTTGCCGTTGTGCACAATGGCATCATCGAAAACTTCCGTGAATTGCGCGAAGAGCTCGCGACACACGGCCTTGAGTTCACAACTGATACGGATACTGAAACCGTCGCCATGTTGACGGATTACTTTGTCTCTCAGGGCGCGACACCAATCGAAGCTGTAAACCAAACACTCGCAAAACTTGACGGCGCTTTCGCCCTTGCCTTCTTATTTGACGGCGAACAGGACCTTATGATCGCAGCGCGCAAGGGTTCTCCTCTCGCAATCGGTCACGGTGATGGCGAAATGTACATTGGATCAGACGCCATCGCACTTGCGCCAATGACCAACCGCGTCACCTATCTTGAGGAAGGTGATTGCGCTGTCCTAACACGCACCAGCCTAGAAATTCGTGACCAAAATGGTGAGTTGGCAAATCGCGCCGTCAAAACCATCGAAATTGACAGCTCACGCGTCGACAAGGCCGGTTATAAGCACTTTATGGCCAAGGAAATTGCCGAACAGCCAACTGTTCTTGGCAACACCTTGTCCCACTACATAAGTCCAGAAGGCGAAATCAATCTTCCAGACCCAGGCATCGACTTTACCAAGATCGAACGTCTGACAATGGTTGCCTGTGGTACTGCCTACTACGCCTGCATGACGGCCAAGTACTGGTTTGAACAGATCGCACGTATCCCAGTTGAAATCGATGTGGCATCAGAATTCCGCTACCGCGAGCCTCCAATCACCAAAGGCACCGTTGCCCTGTTCGTCAGCCAATCTGGCGAGACAGCGGACACCCTTGCCGCGCTGCGCTACTGCGAAGGTAAAGCGGACAAGATATTGTCGGTGGTCAACGTTCCGGAAAGTTCAATCGCCCGTGAAAGCGATCTAGCCCTGCCCATTTTTGCAGGTGTTGAAGTTGGCGTTGCATCGACCAAAGCCTTCACTTGCCAATTGACTGTGCTGCTGTCGCTGGCCCTCAAGGCGGCATCTGATCGCGGTGAAATCACGCCAGAACAGCTCGCAGATCACGTCGCTTCAATGCGCAATGTACCGGCATTGATCAACGCGGCTATCGACCAAGACGCACAAATGCAAAGCGCTGCACGCAAGATTTCGGAGGCACGCGATGTTCTATTCTTGGGTCGTGGCGTCATGTATCCTTTAGCCAACGAAGGTGCTCTAAAACTGAAAGAAATCAGCTATATACATGCTGAAGCTTATGCATCTGGCGAACTAAAACACGGACCAATCGCACTGGTAGACAAACATGTTCCTGTCGTTGTGATGGCCCCGCGCGATCCTTTGTTTGATAAGAGTGTATCGAACATGCAAGAGGTCATGGCCCGCAAAGGTAAGGTCGTTTTGATCTCTGATGCCCAAGGGCTCAAGGAAGCGGGTGAAGGCACATGGGCAACCGTTGAGATGCCAACGGTACCAGACGTTGTCGCCCCAATCGTTTACGCGGTTCCTGCACAATTGCTGGCCTACCACACCGCCGTTGCCAAAGGCACAGACGTGGATCAACCACGCAATCTGGCCAAATCCGTAACGGTAGAGTAAAGGGCGTTTAGCTCACTCGGCCTGCCATGAAATTGGCGGGCCACATACATCACGTTGGATGGCTTACCAACGCATATACTGGATACATCCGACATGAACCTCGAGGACGCACTTGCGCAACTCAACGAACACCAAGATGCCGCAAAAGCTGAAAGCTCTGCGGCCTACCATAAGGCACCCCGCCCCTACCTTGGTGTTGCCAACCCGATCATCAATGATCTGACCAAAGAGTGGCGCACACAGATGGACGTGGAACAACGCGTCGATCTGGCTGACGCCCTATGGGAAACCGATATCTTTGAGGCACGCATCGCTGCAGCCAAGTTACTGACCCAAGCGCGCATCAAAGAAGATGATGACGTCTGGGGCCTGATCGCATCATGGGTGGATGAGTTTGATAGCCTTGCGATTGCAGATTACGCCTGTATGGCCGGTCAAAAGCGCGTTGTTGCCGACCCATCCCGTATCGATCATGTTGAGGCATGGGTCACGTCGGAACATATGTGGACGCGCCGTGCGGCCCTGATGATCACCTTGCCTTGGACCAAACAGAACCACCCCAAAGAACAAGACATGGCAATCCGCCAACGTGTCTTGGGCTGGGCTGCAACGCTTGTTCCAGACCGTGCATGGTTTGTTCAAAAAGCGATCGCAGGTTGGTTGCTAGAGCTGTCCAAACACGATCCAGAAACCGTTGCTGCGTTCCTAGAGGAACATGGCGCTGCGATGAAACCATTCGCCGCCAAAGAAGCTGCAAAGCTGCTTAAGTAACAAATCGAACCAGTCGCCCCATGCGCGGCGGCTGGTTTACCCCGTCACCTCGACTGACACCAGATCAGTCAGCGGTGCACCCAACGCCTGAAATGCTTGTAAAGACATGCGGCTACCGGCCGTTGCTTCGCCCACAATCGGGACCAACAATACTCTTACTGTTTTGCCGTTATAGGCCACGCTGCCAGTTTGCTGCGCTTTGACCAAAGGGGTCTTTAACCACAGACCTGTTTCAGCAGGGGTTCCAAGGGACGCAACGGTGACCCCAAGCGATCCACTTTGCCCAGCAACAGGTTGCGCGACCGTCGGTGTACCGTCTGGACGCGCGATTGGGCGCAACTCACTGGTTGCAACGCCTAAAGGGGCGTCAATCACAGCGTCAGGAATGGCATTCCCCGCACCAGTTCCACCAAGGTTAAGGTTTGCACATCCGGCCAAACTGGCCCCGATAACGGTCATCACGATAATATGTTTCATAATCTTACAGTAGCTTGCACACGCATCGGCTTCAATCGCCCTTTCCCTCTTGCCCTGCCATAGGCGCATCCCTACCTATATACGTATGAATGCACCTCTTATTGACCCCTTCGCACGCGCCATCAATTACTTGCGCGTTTCCGTGACGGATCGCTGCGATTTTCGCTGCGTCTACTGCATGTCCGAAAACATGACATTTCTTCCCAAAAAGGAACTGCTGACGCTGGAAGAGCTAGACCGCATGTGCTCGTCCTTTGTGAACATGGGCGTCAGGAAACTGCGCATAACCGGCGGCGAGCCCCTGGTGCGCCGCGGCATAATGAAGTTCTTCCAATCCATGACCCGACATCTGGAAAGCGGCGCGCTCAGCGAATTGACCCTGACCACCAATGGCTCCCAGCTGGAAAAGTACGCCCAGGATCTGTTTG
>JAGSGK010000021.1 GCA_023955215.1 Paracoccaceae bacterium | reverse complement strand
TTTTCTAATTTAGCCAAAGCCGCTTCAATCACGCCCTGAACTGAGGGGCGGTCATTTTGGCGTTGCCATCCAGAGAAGGGCGCACCGTGGTATTCGATTTTTAAGGCATATCTAGGCATTCGAATTCCCTATCTTGGCTTTTTGACTTGGGCAATCCCCTGTGCCTGCCTATGTTAAGATCAATAATAGGCGAGTGGGGCCCAAAGAGTGGTAATTCCAACGATTGCAGACGGTTTGCTGCGCGGTGTCGAAACAGTTCAAGACACGGTGTCAAAGGCATTCTTTGAGCCCGTCATTCGTTTGGGTGTCACGGGTTTGGCTCGTTCGGGCAAAACCGTGTTCATCACATGCTTGGTTGCAAACTTATTGGACCAAGGGCGGATGCCCCATTTGTTGGCTGCATCTGAAGGACGGATCGAAGCCGCGTTCTTGCAACCCCAACCCGATGATACCGTCCCACGTTTTGAATACGAGGCGCACATGGCGGCGCTTACGGCCCCAACGCCGTCTTGGCCCGAGAGTACGCGTGCGATTAGTGAGTTGCGCATCTCGTTAAAGGTCCGCCCCAATGGTCTGCTCGCGGGGCTTCAGGGACCACGTACGATCCATCTGGATATCGTTGATTATCCGGGGGAATGGTTGCTGGATTTGGGGTTGCTAGATCTCAGTTACGACGAGTGGAGCGCGCAGGTTCTGGACCGCATTGCTGATAGATCGCAGGCCAAGGCTTTCCTTGAGCTTGCTAACAACACTGATGGCAAGGCTAAACTGGAAGAGCCAGTAGCGCAGGCCTTGGCATCCGAGTTTTCCAGCTATCTGAATGCGGCGCGCGATGATGGTTTTTATGACTGCACGCCGGGCCGGTTCCTTTTGCCCGGTGACTTGGCTGGGTCACCTGTACTCACCTTTGCACCTTTGCCTAAAACATCAAGTGTGCCCCGTAGGTCATTGATAAAAGAGATGGAGCTGCGTTTTGAGTCATATAAATCTCGTATAGTTAAACCGTTCTTTCGTGATCACTTTAGCCGTATAGATCGCCAAGTCGTCTTGGTCGATGCGCTTGGCGCAATCAACAATGGGCCTAAAGCGGTTGAGGATATGCGCGGTGCGATGTCAGAAATTCTGTCTTCTTTCCGTCCGGGGCGAAACGCGTTTTTGACCCGTCTGTTGATGGGCAAGCGGGTTGAGAAAATCTTGTTTGCAGCAACCAAAGCAGATCATATTCATCACACGCAACACCCACGGCTTACATCGATTATGGAGGCGTTGACCCGTGATGCCCGCGACCGCGCCAGATTTGCGGGGGCCCAAACCGCCGCGCTGTCAATTGCGTCGTTGCGCGCAACGACAGAGGAAACGGTAAAGCACGAGGGTGCATCATTGAACGTTGTGCGCGGCGCATTGTTGGACACTGGAAAACAAGCAGCGTTTCATCCAGGGGATCTGCCAGAGGACCCCAATCACTTGTTGAACCCAGCACGTGAAGGTGCGGATGAGTGGCTGGATCAAGATTATCAAGTGATGCGTTTTGCACCTGCAAGGCTGACATTGAATCCGGGTGATGGTCCGCCTCACATTTGGCTTGACCGTGCTGCGCAGTTTTTGATTGGGGACAAATTGTGAGCCATATTACTTTGCGTCCAGCGTTTTCCACCGATGCAGGGAAGACGGCAGCGATTATGTCGAACTATATGGAAGACACCCTTTGGATGCCTCGCGTCCATACTGGTGCCGAAGATATTGGGTTTCTGGGATTAATGATCGACCGTGGGTGGGTTACTGTTGCGATGTCTGCAGGCAAAGTCGTTGGTTTCGTGGCGCGCGACGGAGCCAATATTCAAGCGCTGTATGTTGAGAAAAATACGCGACGCTTAGGATGTGGGGCACTTTTGCTAGCGCACGCTAAAGCTGACGCTGAAAAGTTGTCACTGTGGTCTTTTCAAGGGAACACGGATGCGCAAGCGTTTTATACTGCGAACGGATTTTGCGAAGTTGAACGCACGGACGGTGCAGGGAATGATGAAAATCTGACTGATATCCGATTTGAATGGCATAGGGAGGCTGTGTAATGGCCAAGGGTCCAGTTTTGATCGAACTTGAAGGCGAAGTCGAATCTACAAGCGATGTGAATACCGCGCCGACGTTGCCTGATCCTGTTGCTTCAGCCGCAGAGGGGCGGGCGATGCAAACAGCGGCTAAGATGATGGCGCGTAAACCTTCGTTCTTGGGGCGATTGTTTTGGTCCGTGACCTTGATGTTGTTGGGCGCTGTGATTTCGGTTGTCGCCTGGGACTTTGCTGCAGGGCTTATGCTGCGCTGGCCGATACTTGGGTTGGTCATTAGCGGTCTTTTGGGCCTGTTTGTCCTAATCTTGTTGATCATGGCATTGCGAGAAGTTGCAGCCCTTGGACGATTGTCGCGCATCGATGGTTTGCGCCATGCGGCATCTGGCGCGTTGGAAAACAACAGCTTACCTGCGGCCAAGGTTGTTACCGCGCGTCTGACCAAGCTCTACAAGGGGCGTGAAGATACGCGTTGGGGGCGTGATCGGTTTGCGGCTCTGTCGGGCGATCAAATGGATGGGATCGGTTTGTTGGCTGTTGCAGAAACAGAGATTGTACATCCGTTAGATGAACAGGCAATGCGAGAAGTCGAAGCGGCTGCACGTCAGGTTGCGACGGTGACGGCATTGGTGCCTTTGGCTTTGGCTGATGTGGCAACTGCACTTACCGCAAACTTGCGTATGATCCGTAGGATTGCTGAAATTTATGGTGGCCGTTCAGGTTTGGTCGGGAATTGGCGACTTACCCGCGCCGTGATGACCCATCTGGTTGCGACTGGGGCTGTGGCCGTTGGCGATGATCTGCTTGAGCCGTTCTTGGGTAGTTCCGTCCTTGGTAAATTATCACGCCGCTTTGGCGAGGGATTGGTGAATGGTGCGCTGACGGCGCGTGTCGGTGTTGCCGCGATTGAGGTTTGCCGCCCCTTGCCATTTCGCACCACAAAACGGCCAAAGGCAGCACAGCTGGTGCGCCGCGCCTTGGGCGGTTTGTTCCAAACATCAAGTTGATACATATAAGGGTCTGGAATCGCGTACTTGTTGAACCGTCCTAACACGTTAGAGTGGCACAAAATACTATGTGAGCGAGGGCAGTTATGATCGGTCTAGGAGTTTTGGCAGGGGCGTTTGTCATCGGATTGCCAGTTGCGGTGATCTACTTGCTGGTGGGACAGTCGGCATTACGGACGCAGATCGCGGCACTTGAGCGCAAATTGTATCAACTTACGGCGGATACCAAACAGACGTCTCAGTCCCAAGTGGCAGTTTCAGAACCTACTGGTAAAAATGGCAAACCGCCAAAAGCGGCTGCGAAGGTCAAAACAATTCCAACTGCAAGTGCCGCAACAGTATTGGCAAGCCGCCAAGCTGAGGCAAAAGCCGCGGTTGCAGGCAATCCAAAAGAACCGGTGACCCCATCAGGGCCTAGTTTGTTTGACCGGCTGTTCGCTTGGCTGAGCGAAAATTGGTTCTACGCAGTTTCGGCGCTGTCATTGGCGCTCGCTGGTCTATTCCTAGTACAATACGGGATGGAGAACGGCATGCTGCCACCAGCGGCCCGCGTTGCGAGCGCGTTGGCATTTGGCCTTGGGCTTATAGGAGCCGGTGAATACATTCGTCGACGCTTTGGTGAAGCAGAAGACAGCGCCACCGAATACCTTCCTTCGGTATTCGCAGGCGCAGGTCTGGTTTCCCTGTTCGGTGCCGTTCTGTCCGCACAGATGCTTTATGGCCTGATCGGCGGCACAACGGGGATGATCGGCATGATCGTTGTCGCTGGGATAGCGATGGTTTTGGGATGGTTCTATGGGCCATTGCTGGCTGCAATCGGTGTCATTGGCGCGTTTTGTGCGCCAATGGTTTTAGGTGGCAGTGACTCTGATCCGACACCGCTGTTTGCTTATTTCGCAGTTGTTGCCTTTGTTGGTTTGGGCGTGGATACCATGCGCCGGTGGGCGTGGATTTCCGGCCTGACACTGGTCCTTGCCTATGTGATGGGGACGATGTTGTTTGGCGGAGATCGGGCACTTACCGGTGCTTATCAAGTCTATCTAATTTCGTTGGTCGTTATGGCTGTGTTGATACCCGCACGGGCAATCATGCCTGATCATGCAGGTTCGATGCTGAGCGAGTGGGCAATAAGATTAAACGGCGCGACGCGCCCGATCTTTCCAGTGCTATTGGCGTGGGCCGCGATGGCGGCCAGCTGTATATTGTTGGTTCTCACGTCTGGAGCTGGTGACGCAGAATTCTGGCTGGTTCTTATCGCCTTGGCTGGCCTAAGCGCTGCTGTCATCGTTTGGTCATTGCGTGCAACAGCTTTGCAGGATTTGGCCCTTATTCCTTTGGGGAGCCTTGTTGCAGCGATTGGTTTGCAAAGTGGATGGTCTGGTGCACGGTTTGTCATCGATGGGGCAGGTGAAACGTCAATCGACGTGAGATTTCCGTTGGCTGCCACAATCATTGTCGCCATAGCGATGGCTTTGTCCGCACTGGCAGCGTGGCGCAGCCTGAGCAAAGGTGGTGCCCCAGTGATCTGGGCACTGGTTGCGGCAATGTTCGCACCTTTGGTTGCTATGGTTCTAGAGATGGGTTGGGTCCCTGCGAATATTTTGGGCGTCTATCCGTGGGCTCTGCACGCCGCAGTGATGGCTGCATTCATGGTCTTTTGGGCTGAACGTTTTGCACGTGCTGACGGGCCTGATGATAGATTGCGCATGTCGTTCTTTGTGCTTTCAGCGCTGGCCTCTATCAGCTTTGCCCTTGTCATGATCCTTTCATCAGCCGCATTGACCGTTGCATTGGCTGTGATCGTGGTCGCCGCGGCGGCTTTAGATCGCAAGTTTGATCTATACCCCATGACGATTTTCATCGCCGCAGGTGTTGTGACGTTGGGCTATCGCCTGGTTGCGGACCCCGGATTGGGCTGGGCGACAGGTAGTGCATCAATCTTTGAGCTGGTTATGGCATATGGCGGCGTTTTGGCGGCAATGATCGCAGGACTGTGGTTGCTGCGCGGCAAAGTGCGTCAAACAGCAACAGTTATGGTGGACAGCGCGGCCTGGTCAGTTGGCGGCATTTTCGTTTCGCTCATCCTGTTTCGTATCATTGACGCGAGTGTGGGGGGGCAAAGGCCATGACTCTCATTGGAGCATGGGGATTTACGCGGCAATTTGGTTCACCTTGGCCTTGGCACAGGTCCAGCGTATGGAAATCAACAGCCAGAGTTGGATGCGGGAAGTGCGCAAGGTACTCGGTGCGATTTTTGCTGTGGTCGGTTTGTCCACCTTGGCAGCTGCACTGACGATGTATTCTCCGCTATTCATGGATCAACCGATGAAGGTTGCGGGCCCACCTTTGTTCAATACTTAGCGGTCGCTTATCTTTTGCCAGCACTGGTGTTGACTGCCGGTTGGCTGCGGATCAAATTAATGCCCACAGAGGTGCGCATTGCAATGCAGGGGCTAAGCGGTATCTTGGTCGCGCTGTGGGCTTTTGCTGCCGTGCGCCATTTTTGGCAAGGACCGCAGGGCATGCCACTGTCTAACGGAATGGCACAGCCAGAATTGTACAGTTACACCATTGCCTTACTGCTGATTGGGGGCGGGCTATTTTATCAATCTTTGGCGAAACGCTCTGCAATGATGCGCAAAGTTGGTTTGTTTGTGATTGGCGCGGCAGTTGCCAAGGTATTCTTTGTCGATATTTCGGGGCTTGAGGGACTGACGCGTGTGTTCTCATTGCTGGTCCTTGGTTTGTCGCTGGCAGGATTGGCGTGGCTCAATCGTTGGGCCCAAGAACAGGTCGAACCAAAGCCAGAGTAACAGGCAGGTTGGGGTGAATGGACACTTGTGAGCCTTATCCCACCTGCCTATAAGGCGGGTATGAGCTGTATTGACCAGATCATTATACGAATTATATCCCCGGCGCTCTGATACAGTGAGCTGCCGGGCTAAGGTGTTTGAGCCACTCGCACCGACCCAAGACATTCCCAAATTTTGATCCGAAGGACGCGACCAAATGAGCGCCGAGACACCTGACTATAAAATCACTTTGAACCTGCCAAAGACCGATTTCCCTATGCGCGCGGGCCTTCCCAAGCGCGAGCCTGAATGGCTTGCCCGCTGGGCTGAGATGGGCGTGTATGATCGCCTGCGCGAAAAAGAAGGGCGCAAGCCCTTTACCCTGCATGATGGCCCGCCCTATGCGAACGGCAATCTGCACATTGGGCACGCGCTGAACAAAACGATCAAAGATATGATTGTGCGCTCTCACCAGATGATGGGTTTTGATGCCCGTTATATCCCGGGTTGGGATTGCCACGGTCTGCCGATCGAGTGGAAGATTGAAGAAAAGTACCGCAAGAAGGGCAAGAACAAAGACGCCGTTCCGGTCAACGAGTTCCGCAGTGAGTGCCGCAAGTTTGCCGCTGACTGGGTCGACGTGCAGCGCGAAGAATTCAAGCGCCTTGGCATCAACGGCAATTGGGACAAACCTTATCTAACGATGGATTTCCACGCAGAGCGCGTGATCGCGGAAGAGTTCCAAAAGTTCCTGATGAACGGCACGCTGTATCAAGGTTCCAAGCCTGTGATGTGGTCACCTGTTGAGAAAACAGCATTGGCTGAGGCTGAGGTTGAGTACCACGACAAAGAGAGCTTTACGATCTGGGTGAAGTTTAAGGTGAGCAATGCGGCCGATGATTTGAACGATGCGCATGTTGTGATCTGGACCACGACACCGTGGACCATCCCATCCAACAAAGCTGTCGTTTACGGCCAAGACATCGCTTATGGCCTATATGAAGTGACAGGCACGCCTGACGAAAGCTGGACAGCTGTTGGTGACAAATTCTTGTTGGCTGACAACTTGGCCGCTGACGTGATGAAACGCGCCCGTCTTGAAGAAGACCAATGGACCCGCGTACGCGGCGTTCCCGCTGACGAGTTGGCAGGCCTAACCCTAAGCCACCCATTGGCGGGTGCTGAGGGATCAAACGGCGAATGGGACGAAGCGCGTGATTTCCGCGCGGCTGAGTTTGTCACCGACACAGAAGGTACGGGTTTTGTGCACTGCGCCCCATCCCACGGGATGGACGAGTACGAGTTGTACCGCGACCTGAACATGCTGCAGCAGGTCATCACCTATAACGTCATGGACGACGGCGGCCTGCGCGCTGATCTGCCGTTCTTTGGCGGTACATACATTCTGAACCGCAAAGGCGGCGAGGGTGATGCGAATAAGACAATCATCGACAAGCTGGTCGAAGTTGGCGGCCTTTTGGCACGCGGCAAGATCAAGCACAGCTATCCACACTCTTGGCGCTCTAAGGCTCCGATCATCTATCGCAACACGCCCCAATGGTTTGCGGCGGTTGATAAGGCTGTGGGCGATGGTCAGGACACGCATGGTCTAACGATCCGCGAACGTGCGTTGACTGAAATCGACAACGTCAAATGGACCCCGCAATCAGGCCGCAACCGCCTGCATGCGATGATGGAGCAACGCCCTGATTGGGTGCTGTCACGTCAACGTGCATGGGGCGTGCCATTGACCTGCTTTACGCGGGTTGGTGTTTTGCCGACCGACGATGGTTTCCTTTTGCGCAATGAAGAGGTCAACGCCCGTATTGTTGCGGCCTTTGAAGTTGAAGGCGCAGACGCATGGTACGAAGAGGGCGCAAAAGAACGCTTCTTGGGCGGTATCGTGAACCCTGATGACTATGACCAAGTGTTCGATATCTTGGACGTATGGTTTGATTCTGGCTCAACCCACGCTTTCGTTTTGCGTGACCGTGAAGATGGTTCAGAAGATGGTATCGCGGATGTCTACATGGAGGGCACCGACCAACACCGTGGTTGGTTCCACTCATCCCTGTTGCAATCTGTCGGCACCACAGGCCGTGCGCCATACCGCAATGTTGTGACCCACGGTTTCACGCTGGATGAGAAGGGCATGAAGATGTCCAAATCCATCGGCAACACGATCGTGCCTGAAACCATCATCAAACAATACGGTGCCGACATTCTGCGCCTTTGGGTGGCTCAAACGGATTACACCGCTGACCAACGTATCGGGAATGAAATCCTGAAAGGTGTGTCAGACAGCTATCGTCGTCTGCGCAACACGATCCGCTTTATGCTGGGGTCATTGGCTGACTTTGATACGTCCAAGGCTGTGGATGTCAAAGACATGCCAGAGCTGGAACAGTTGATCATGCACAAGATGGTTGTGCTGGATGAAACCGTGCGCGCAGGTTACGCCAAGTTCGATTTCCAAGGCGTGTTCCGCGCGATCTTTGAATTCGCGACCCAAGACCTGTCATCCTTCTACTTCGATGTGCGCAAGGACGCGTTGTATTGTGATGGGGCGTCTGATCGCCAAAACGCGGCTTTGACCGTGCTGGATCACCTATACGCACGCCTCACCACTTGGCTAGCACCGATCCTACCGTTCACGATGGAAGAGGTCTGGCTGGAACGTAACGGTCCTGAAACATCTGTTCACTTGGTCGATTTCCCAGAAACACCAGCTGAGTGGCGTAATGATGCGCTGGCGGCACGTTCTGACATCGTGCGCGCCGTGCGCCGTGTTGTGACGGGTGCGTTGGAAGAACAGCGCACAGCCAAGGTGATCGGTTCTTCGCTTGAGGCATGCCCAAGCGTGTACCTGTCCGAAGAGCTGGCAGCGGTCATCACCAACCCAGAAACCTTTGCCGATCTGTGCATCACCAGCCAAGTGAAGCTGGAAACAGGCGCGGCCCCTGAAGGCGCGTTTGTGATCCCTGAGGTCGAGGGCGTTTCAGTTGTCTTTGCTAAGGCTGAGGGCGACAAATGTGGCCGTTGCTGGAAGATCCTTCCAGATGTTGGCGGACATGCACATGCGGACGTTTGCGGTCGTTGTAGCGCAGCCCTTGGCTAAAGCCGGCCAAGATTAGAATTGAGGAAAAGGCGCTGGGCAACTGGCGCCTTTTTTGTGGACGCCCCTTTGGAAAACCTGTGTAGTCGCAGGGGAATAATGGAGTGCTCGAGATGTTTCTGAAAAATGCATGGTATGTGGCGGCTTGGGCTGATGAGATCACGCGCGATTTGCAGCAGATCGTGGTTTTGGGCGAAAAGATCTGCGTCTTTCGCACAGAAACAGGTGAATTCGTCGGGCTAGAAGATGCCTGCCCACACCGCAAACTGCCGCTGTCCAAGGGCCGCATCAAAGGCGACACTGTTGAATGTGGTTACCACGGTCTGACGTTTGACTGCGCTGGCCAATGCGTTTGGGCACCGGGCACGGGGCGCATCCCGTCCAACGCCAAGGTACACGCCTATCCGCTGCATGAAAAATACGGGCTGGTCTGGATTTGGATGGGCAACCCCGCCTTGGCCGACCCCCATGATATTTTCGAGATCGAAAACTACGAAAACCCAGATTGGGGCATCAATCGTGGCGACGCGATGGAGCTGGAATGCAATTACCTGTTGATGTGTGACAACTTGCTGGACCCGACCCACGTGGCGTGGGTGCATGCGGGCAGCTTTGGCCAAGCCGCGACAAAGGACGCGCCACTGCGGGTGACCAAGAACGAAGCAGGCGTGATCGTGCACCGCTGGATGATGGATGTGGAACCCGCGCCGTTTTACAAAAAGGTAATCGGCTTTACCGGCAATTGCGACCGCTTGCAGCATTACGAGGTGCGCTATCCCTCACATGCGTTGATCCGCGCGGTGTTTACGCCTGCGGGGACAGGCGGGCCTGAAGGGCCGTTGCATAAGGATGTGTTCATCATGGACAGCTATAACTTCATGACCCCAACTACTGAGGGTGAAACGCGTTACTACTGGTTCCAACTGCGCAATATCCGCCCTGATGATGAGGCCCTGTCACAGCTGATGACAGAGGATGTGCAACACGCCTTTGAAGAGGATCGCGCGGTTTTGAATGAAGTGCAAAAGGGCATGAGCAACAAAACCTCACCCCATATCGATCTGCCGATTGATGGCGGGCAATTGCGGTTTCGCCGTCAGCTGCAGGCCATGATCAACGAGGAACAGCAGGTCGACGCCCAGATGGCGGAGTGATTACTTTAGCCTTGCCCGCAGAACGCGGATGAGGTTTTCACCCATGACTTTGCGGATGTCCGCTTGGGACAACCCCACCTCAAGTAAGGCGTGGGTAAGGGCGGGCAGTTCGGATGTGTCAAACGCAGTCTCGACCGAGCCATCAAAGTCTGAACCAAGCGAGATGTGATCAACGCCAACTTCTGCAATCCCCGCTTTGATCATACGCGCGATGCCCGAGGGACTGATATCATCACATGCGACTTCGGCCCAAAAGCCGATACCTAGAACACCACCTGATGCCGCGATGCGGCGCATCAAAGCATCGGGAAAGTTCCGCTTTGCCGGACAATGACCATAAATGCCGGTGTGGCTGACAATGATGGGCATATCGGTCATATCCAACACGTCCTGCGCCACTTGTGGGGAGGAATGTGCAAGGTCCAGCACCATTCCACGCGTTGCGATGTCAGCGACAACACTGCGACCAAAATCAGTCAAACCACGATTACTGAACCCATGCAGAGAGCCGCCTAGATCGTTGTCAAAGAAATGTTGCAGACCAATGACGCGGTGACCTGCGGCTTCAAGCCTGTCCATGTTTGAAAATTCACCTTGGAGAGGATGCGCCCCTTCGATCCCCAAAATACCACCGATTGCTTTGCTGCCAGCTGCGCGGTCTGCGAGGTGTGTTTCGAGTTCGGCGAGGGAGGTGATGACACTCAGCTGATCGGGAGAACGTTCGGCAATCGCGTGCAGTTTCTCTGCTTGATATAAGGCGCGCTCCAACAGTGAGGTCCAAGTGCGCGGTGGCCACAGTTGGCCAACCACAAGCGGGGTAATGTTGTCAGGCGCGGCGGCTGCGTTGTTGTCATAATTCTGGCCTTTGGGGCTTTTGGTCACGGCAGTGAAAACTTGGATCGCGACATTGCCTTCGATCAGTCGCGGAATGTCCACTTGCCCACGATTGCCGCGTTTGGCGATGTTACGCTGCCAAAGCAGACTGTCTGCATGCCAATCGCCGATCAACAGGGTGTCGTGAAGGGCTTGGGCTGTTTTTGAGATGGGATAGGGATCGTGGGGGACAATACTGTTGCGGGATTTTTCGACGTAAGCGGGGGCGAATGTAAGAAAGGCGAGGATCGCGATGACGGTTAAGATCAGAAATCCCGCAACTAGTTGTTTTAAGATACGCATCGTCGGCTCCGTTGATTTTGATTGACTGGATCTTATGCGAGATCGAGATAGGAACAACGGGTAACGTGACGCCCTTAATTTATTTTGGAGACAACAATGGCCGGAGGTTGGGCAAAAGACGGCGCAGTGAGCGAACAGATTGAGGCATCAATCAACGATGAATTGGCCCGCATGCTTGCGCGCAAAGTCCCTTTGGGCGCTAGCCTTTCAAATTGTGCTGAGTGCGAAGAACCAATTTCGGAACAACGGCGCCTGGCGGTGGTTGGGGTGAAGCTTTGCCTTGATTGTGTTCAAGAGCGTGAGAGCCAACATCAAAAACGTGGTGGGATCAATCGGCGTGGGAGCAAGGACAGCCAGTTGAAATGAGCGTTTTGCGTATTCTCTGAGCGGCCCTTCGGGGAGAGTTTGTTTGGTAAGATGAAGTGGCGTTGGTCAAGCGCTGTCATGCGCGTGACCAATTTAGTTTTAGTCTTCCATAGCTTCGAGTTCGTCAATGAACCCTGAAATCATTGAAAGACCTTTGTCCCAGAATTTCGGATCAGACGCATCAAGACCGAATGGGGCAAGCAGTTCTTTGTGGTGCTTGGATCCGCCAGCTTTGAGCATCTCGAAATATTTGTCCTCAAAACCTTCATCACCCTCGGCGTAAACTGCATAAAGCGCGTTCACGAGGCCGTCGCCGAAAGCATAGGCGTAGACGTAGAACGGTGAATGGACGAAGTGGGGGATATAGGCCCAGAAGGTTTCATAACCGTCCATGAATTCGAATGCTGGCCCGAGGCTTTCGCCTTGTACACTCATCCAAATATCATTGATATTTTCTGGGGTGAGTTCGCCTTGAGCACGTGCTGCGTGAAGTTTGCACTCAAAATCATAGAACGCGATTTGGCGCACTACTGTGTTAATCATGTCCTCGACCTTGCCAGCCAAAAGGATGCGGCGTTCTGATTTGGTTTCAGCCCCATCAAGCATCTTGCGGAACGTAAGCATTTCGCCAAAGACGGAGGCCGTTTCAGCTAGCGTGAGTGGGGTTGAGGACAGCATTTCGCCTTGTTCTGCTGCCAACACTTGGTGCACGCCGTGGCCCAGTTCATGGGCTAATGTCATGACATCGCGTGGTTTCCCTAAGTAATTGAGCATCACGTAAGGATGTACATTCGTCACTGTTGGGTGCGCAAATGCCCCCGGGGCCTTGCCCGGTTTCACACCCGCATCAATCCAACCATCTGAAAAGAATGGCGCTGCGAGCTCGCCCATACGTGGGTCAAACGCGTTATAGGCTGACATCACCATGTCTTCGGCTGTGGCCCAATCGACGATGCGGGTGTCTTCCATTGGGAGGGGCGCGTTGCGGTCCCAAACCTGCATCACATCAAGCCCCAGCCATTTGCGTTTTAATTCGTAGTAACGGTGGCTTAGCTTGGGATATGCCGCGACAACCGCATTGCGCAAAGCTTCGACCACTTCGGGTTCTACGTCGTTGGACAAATGCCGCCCTGTTTGCGGTGTTTCCATGCCACGCCAGCGGTCGATAATTTCCTTTTCCTTGGCTTGCGTGTTGTGAACACGGGCAAAGGTTTTGACATTGGCCCCGAACACCTCGGCCAATTCACGTGATGCCGCTTCGCGTTTGCTGCGATCAGGATCTGTGAGCAAGTTTAGTGTGCCCTCGATATTGAGCAGATCACCTTCGACGTTGAACTCAAGTCCGGCGATGGTTTCATCAAACAAGCGTTCCCATGCATCGCCAACAACACCCAAGTCGTGCATGAATTTTTCCAGCTCGTCAGACAGTTGGTATTTCTTCATGGCGCGGATGCGGTCGAATACTGGTTTGTAACGTGCCAGATCAGCATTGGCAGTCAACAGGGCTACCATGTGATGGTCGTCGAGTGTGTTCAGTTCGAGAGTAAAGAAGACCAGTGGTGTCGTGTAGTTGGTAATCTTTTCTTGCGCATCCGACATAAATTTTGCGCGGCTTGCGTCTGTTGTCATCTGGTAATAGCGCAATCCTGCATAGGACATAATGCGCCCAGCAACTTGGTTGATCTTTTCGTTGCGCAAAACGCAATTTAGCAAGCTCGCAGCATCCAACATGGCCAACTTGTTCTCATAGTCGGCGGCAAAGGCTGCGCATTCTGTTTCAAGCCACTCAAGGTCGCGTTTGAGCTCGGGCGCATCTTCGCCAGTATACAGGTCATCCAGGTTCCATTCGGGTAAATTGCCCATTGGACCATCGCTATCGATGCCTCCAGATCCTGCGTTTACATCTTGGACGGGGAAGGGGAGTTGGAACATTTGAAGCCTCATTGATTTTCTAAACCAATAGGTATGTGCGAGGCGTTGGCGGGACAAGGCACAAATGTATAAATGCTGCGCGTTGGTAGTCACAACCTGCGCGTTTTATACATGTTTTAAAAAATCGGTGTGCGAGAGTTTTCATTCACCACTTTCAAAAATGATGATGGATAACCTTGTCAGCTATGATCTGTGAAGAGTGTGGCAATCTGATCTAATGCACTATCGCGGATGCTCTGTTGCTCCATCAGAATTTCGTGTTCAGCATCCTGAACAAGCTCAAGAGCGCCACTACCCCAGCGCCTCATCCGGTCATTGACTGAACTGACACGAACAATACGTTCATTGGTGCCCAAGAATGTCAGTGTTGGGACCTTCGGGGAACTAAGGGCCGCAAGTGACCGCGTCTCTTTCAGGGCTTCGCGTAACCAAACATAGCTGGGACCGCCAAGGCCTAGTGCGTCATACTTAGCGACCTGATCTGTCATCAGTTCAAACATTTGTGGATCGGTGGTCAGCATGTTGTCTTCAAAAGGCGCCGTAAGCACATAAGATTCAGGTGATGTGTTTGGCGGGTATGATGCGCCTTTGCCAAGTATTGGCATCAAGTGGCTTAGTATCCATGCTGCTGGGCGAAGATGTGGCGCAAGGTGAATACCCCACATTGGGGCGGAAAAAACAGCGGCCTTTACCGCAAGCCCATTGGCCAATGCGCGTAGTCCGATGGCTCCGCCCATTGAATGCGCGACGAGATAGTAAGGTTTTGGCAGATTTAATTCTGTAGCAGCGCTCACGAGCGCGTCGACATCTTTTTGATAGTCGTGAAATCTCTCGACATGCCCGACCATTGGGTCATCTAACAAGCGATCTGCCAAACCCTGACCGCGCCAATCGACTGCTATCGTGCAATACCCGCGGCTATCTAGGTCCGCGGCGCACGCCGCGTATTTTTCGACGTATTCGGCACGGCCGGGGAATAGCAAAACTGTACCCCTAGCCGCGTTTTCTGCCCAGACTGCCAATCTGATACGTTTACTGTCTGATGTGTGGGCCCAATAGGCCGTTGCATTCTCACCCGATGGGCAAACGTCAGCGTAAAATGGTGCGGCAGCCAAAGTCATAATGTTAGATCCTTAACCTAAAACAGAGGCCAATTTCATTGCCATGCCCATGTCGCCATCGACCTTAAGTTTACCTGTCATAAATGCACTTGTGGCGTTTGTATCACCAGCTAAGATGCCTTCGAACGTTTCTGCATCTGCACTAAGGGTTACATCTGTTTCATCGTCGCCCGCACGTGCGCCATCAGCGTCGATTACCACGCCGCCTTCGCCTTCGATTTCGAATTTAGCGGAACCATCAAATGCGGCTCCTGCCAATTTTTCGTTCAATGCAGTAACGGCTGCGTTGATAATATCACTCATGTGTTATGGCCCTTTTGGCTATTTTGCGCAGACTGCTATGGAAATGCGGCCGCGTCCTGTTACATCCCTATATATGGGCATCAAAACAGCGAACCTCAAACTTACCGTTGCGGCAATTATGATGACAGTCATAAATTCCTTACCATTGGCTGCGCAATCGGTCACCTCCGATCTGATGGAGCAGCTAAAAACTGCCGAAGTCGGAGAGATTGCTAGAATTGAACGGGCGCTAAAATTGGAGTGGTCGCGATCTGGGTCTAAGGCATTGGATTTGCTGCTATTGCGCGGGCGCGAGGCGATGGCCTCTGGGGATACAAATGCTGCAATCGAACACTTTACTGCGCTCACTGATCATGCCCCAAACTTTGCTGAGGGTTGGCATGGGCGGGCAATAGCGTATTTCGAAATCGAATTACTTGGGCCAGCGTTAGCCGACTTGAAACGCTCTTTGATGTTGAATCCCAACAATTTTGATGCGGTTTTTGGCCTTGGATCAATGATGATGACATTCGAAGATTTTTCCCGTGCTGAAAAGGCATTTCGGGAGGTTCTGCGCTTGCATCCCAATCACGAAAACGCGACCAATGCACTTGAACGGCTGGAAAGCCAAGGAATCGGGCGTGAGCTTTAAAAGCTTGGGCCATTAAGGGAATGTCGTGTCGCTGAACGGACGTGTCGTGGCCGTTTTAGGTCCGACAAACACAGGTAAAACCACCTATGCAATCGAGCGTATGTTGGGGCATCGAACGGGCATCATCGGCCTACCGCTGCGCCTTTTGGCGCGCGAGGTCTATGACCGCATCGTTGCAATTCGTGGGCCGTCAGTTGTGGCCTTGGTCACAGGTGAAGAACGCATTGTTCCGCCGCGCACCCAATATTGGGTGTGTACGGTTGAGGCCATGCCAGAAGGCATGGGGTGCGATTTTCTAGCAGTTGACGAAATCCAAGTATGTGCCGATCCTGAGCGTGGCCATATCTTCACGGATCGCTTGTTGCGTGCGCGTGGCCTGAAGGAAACGCTATTCCTTGGCTCTGATACAATGCGCAGCGCGATTGCTGAACTGATACCTGAAGCACAGTTTTTACGGCGTGAGCGGATGTCTGAGCTAACGTATGTTGGCCAGAAAAAGATCAGCCGTATGCGCCCGCGTAGTGCGATTGTCGGGTTCTCCGTCGAAAACGTATATGCGATTGCTGAACTACTGCGACGTCAAAAGGGCGGGGCGGCTGTTGTGATGGGGGCACTCAGTCCGCGGACGCGTAACGCACAAGTTGAGATGTATCAAAACGGTGAGGTTGATTATCTGGTGGCGACAGATGCCATCGGGATGGGGCTGAACCTTGATGTTGACCACGTAGCTTTTTCTGCACTGTCCAAATTTGACGGGCGCCGGATGCGTCCACTTGCGCCCAATGAACTTGCGCAAATTGCGGGGCGGGCAGGGCGCGGTCTAAAAGATGGGACATTTGGAGTGACAGGGGACGCGCGTCCCCTGGATGACGGCATGGCGCAGGCCATTATGGACCATAAGTTCACGCCACAGCGCAAATTGAATTTCCGCAATCATGCGCTTCAATTTGGCAGCGTTGACCGTCTGATTCAGACACTTGAGGCATCACCAGACCACGAAATGTTGGTCAAAGCCCGTGAAGCTGACGATTTAGCAACACTAAAAAACTTATCCCAAGTGGGAGAAGTGAGCGCCCGCGCAACGGATGGACCATCTGTCAGATTGCTTTGGGATGCATGCCGTCTGCCGGACTTCCGCGGCATCGGTCGGGGGACCCATGCGGACCTCGTAGCCGTTATTTATAACTACTTACATCAAAGTGGGTGCATTCCAGACGAATGGATGGAACGTCAAATCAAAGTCATCGATCGGACAGACGGTGACATCGATACATTGTCTAAACGGCTCGCTTTTATTCGGACTTGGACCTATGTGGCACAACGCAAAGGTTGGACAAATGACGAAAGTCATTGGCGGGAGCAGACACGTTCTGTAGAAGACAGGTTGTCGGACGCGCTGCACGAGCGTTTGACCCAAAGATTTGTAGATCGGCGCACATCCGTGCTTTTGCGCCGATTGGGACAGAAGGAAGCCATGGTGGCCGAAGTAAACGACGCAGGTGAAGTGACTGTAGAGGGTGAATTTGTAGGCAAGCTGGATGGTTTCCGGTTTAGCCAGGACAAAGGCACTGGAGTGGCTGAGGCCAAAACGATCAAAACGGTGGCGCTTCAGGCGTTAGCCCCGCAGTTCCATCTGCGCGCTGATCGTTTTTATAACGCTCCCGATACCGAAATTGACTATACGGAACAGGGTGGCCTTATGTGGGGTTCCTCCGCCGTTGGTAAACTTGTTGCTGGTGCCGATGCGCTTAAGCCACGGGTGGAAGTCTTTGTTGATGATGTTGCGGGACCTGAGGTTGCTGAAAAAGTGCAACGTCGCTTGCAGCACTTCATAGATCGTAAAGTTGCGGCCCTTTTTGAGCCGTTATTGAACCTTGGTCGCGATGAAGCGTTGACCGGTTTGGCACGTGGCTTTGCATTCCAATTGGTAGAAAACATGGGCATGTTGCCACGCTCTGTAGTGGCCAACGAAGTTAAGGCGCTTGATCAAGATGCTCGTGGTGCATTGCGCAAACACGGTATCCGTTTTGGTCAATTCACCATCTTCATGCCGTTGTTATTGAAGCCAGCAGCGACGCGCTTGCGTTTGGTGCTTTGGTCTCTGAACAAAGGTCTGGATGTATTCCCGCAATCACCTCCCCCCGGCTTGGTCACGATCCCAGCTGAAAAGGGTGTGACGGAAGGGGCGGACACGATGTCTGGCTACCGCATTGCAGGCGAACGCGCGATCCGCATTGATATGCTGGAACGTCTGGCTGACATGCTGCGCTCAGAGGACTCACGTGGTGGGTTTGAAGCCAAAGCTGACATGCTGTCCATTACAGGTATGACGCTTGAGCAATTCGCGGACCTGATGCAGGGCCTTGGCTATAAGGGCGAAAAAGGTGAGCGGGCTAAGGTAAAGGCGGCACCTGCTGATGCACCTGTTGAGGCCGTATCAGATGCACCTGTAGCAGAGGCCGCGCCTGTTGAAACTGCTGATCCAGCAACACCTGTTGCCGAAGCTGAGGTGGAAGTGTTCTACACCTTCACTTGGGCACGTGCACCGCGTGCAAACACACGTCCAGCACGCGCTAGCGAAAAGCCAAGTGGCGAAGGCCGTGGTAAAGGCAAACCAAAAGGTAAGCCACGTGGTGCCAACAAAGGTGCGCGCGATGACAAGGCAAAGTCTTTCTCGGCCCGTCCCGCGAAGCCCGAGAAGAAAATCGATCCTGACAATCCGTTCGCAGCGGCATTGATGGGATTGAAAAGCGGTAACTAAATGAGCGATCCATCGGGCAAACAGCGGCTAGACAAATGGCTGTGGTTTGCCCGATTTTTCAAAACAAGGTCATTGGCAGCAACTCGTGTTGCAGCTGGCGATGTTCGGGTTGATGGAGATCGGGTCACAAAGCGGGCAACTCTGATCCAAGCAGGCAACGTTTTAACCTTTGCCGTCGGTACGCAAACACGTGTGATTCAGATCGATGATATCGGAGATCGCCGCGGTCCCGCACCCGAAGCCCAAGAACTTTACACTGATTTGACCCCGCCTGCGGTTAAGCAAGAGAACAAACATCCTGCAAACCCTAGCTTTGAAGGAAAAGGGCGTCCAACCAAGCGTGATCGCCGTAAAGGTGATCTTTATCGCATTCATTCCTTCAGTGACGTCAGAGACGACCTTGAATGATCCTCTTCACTGAATTAGCTAGTCCATCGAACCGTTAAAAAACGAGCGACTCTTTATGACATATATCGTCAATGATGCTTGCATCGCCTGCAAATATACAGACTGCGTCGAAGTCTGCCCTGTAGATTGTTTCTATGAGGGTGAAAATATGTTGGTCATTCATCCTGATGAATGCATCGATTGTGGCGTTTGCGAGCCAGAATGCCCTGCAGATGCTATTCGCCCCGATACTGAGCCAGACATGGAAAAGTGGGTTGAGTTCAACCGGAAGTACTCAGAGCTGTGGCCGGTGATCATCACCAAAAAGGACCAGCTTCCAAATGCGGAAGAAATGGACGGCAAAGAAGGAAAGATGGAGCTCTTCTCTGAAGCGCCAGGTGAGGGTGGCTAAGCCACTATAGATTCGCGGTGTTGGGGCTGAAATACGCTCCGAGCCATGAATTTCACAAAGTAATTTGTTATTTTTAGTTAAAAGGCCTCCCAGCGAACTTTCTTGGGGGGCTTTTTTGTGGTATGGTGATTGAGTACATAACCTAACGGATCAATTCCCTGCCCAACGATATTTAAGAAGCTGGGCCCAGAAATCACTGAAAACCGCAAATTTGACGTGGCATTCTTGCCCCGCCAGTTGCGGTTTTGACTTTGAGTTTTGCATGGAAATTATCTGTTCTCTGAGGAAAATGAATGACTAAATCGAAAAAGCTCGACTTCCGAACCGGTGAATTTGTAGTTTACCCAGCCCATGGCGTTGGTCAAATCACTGATGTTGAAGAACAGGAAGTGGCTGGCGTTACGTTAGAATTGTTTGTGATTTCTTTCGAGAAAGACAAAATGACTTTGCGTGTGCCAACACATAAAGCCGTTGAAATTGGTATGCGGTCTTTGTCATCTCCAAATGACATTCTTCACGCTATGAAGACGCTAAAGGGTAAAGCCAAAGTTAAGCGTGCAATGTGGTCGCGTCGTGCGCAAGAGTACGAACAAAAAATCAACTCTGGTGATCTGATTGCAATTGCTGAAGTTGTGCGTGACTTGCACCGCACGGATGATCAGCGCGAGCAAAGCTATTCAGAACGTCAGCTTTACGAAGCTGCGCTTGAGCGTCTTACACGTGAGGTTGCTGCTGTTGAAGGTGGCGACGAAGTTGCTGCCGGAACAAAGATAGTGGATGTCTTGATGAGCCGCGTTGTGCCTGTCATCGCTGCGACTTAAGCCACCAGCAAACTTATAAAACCGCGCGAGACGAAAACCTCGCGCGGTTTTTTGTTCGCTGCTATTAAGCGATCAGGAAAACTAGGATCGCGGTCTCGCACAAGACTTGGGTTGCGCCTAATATATCGCCGGTTTGTCCACCAATTTTTGTTTTTGCCAGCTTAGTCAGGCCAAACGCTATAAACACAGTTATCAGTGCCGCACCGATTGCACTAAATCCAATAAGTATCAGCGCCAATACACCAGCAGCACCGCATGAAATGGCCGCTGTCTGCTGTGTTGGGCGGCCAACGCTGTGCGACAGCCCTGTATCGCGGGCATGTGCTACCATTGCCATGATTGCAGGTAGTACGCCTCGTGATAGAACCGCTGCAGCGATGACACCGGCAAACCCAAGGGAAATAGCGGCGCTTAGCGCCATCCAGCGAAGGCCAGTGACAATGACGATTGCCAGAACACCGTAAGTGCCTATTTGGCTGTCTTTC
>JAGSGK010000268.1 GCA_023955215.1 Paracoccaceae bacterium | reverse complement strand
CGAACCTCTGTGGAATTCGCAATACGTCGATCACATCCAAATCACAGTTGCTGAAACCGTTGGTGTCGGCACGAGGGGCGAATATTACGACAAATCAGGTGCAATGCGTGACATGGTGCAGAACCATCTTATGCAGTTGCTTTGCTTGATCGCGATGGAACCGCCGGCCAAGTTTGAACCAGGTGCCGTGCGTGATGAGAAATTAAAAGTTATCCGCGCCCTTGATCCGGTCGAACCGCATCACATCGTGCGTGGTCAGTATTTGGCTGATGATGAGGACCCAAGCTATCGTGAGGGTGTGAATGATCCGCGCTCAAAAACCGAAAGCTATGTGGCAATGAAGGTTGGAATTTCCAACTGGCGTTGGGCAGGAACACCGTTCTATCTGCGCACTGGCAAGAAACTTGCGGAACGCGCCAGCGAAATTACCGTTGTCTTTAAGGAGCTTAACCACTCAATTTTTGATGACGACGAGGGGGGGCATCGCAATGTTCTTTCCATTCGTCTTCAGCCCAACGAGGGCATTACCCTTGGCGTGACGATTAAAGAACCGGGCCCAGGCGGTATGCGCTTGATCGATGTGCCGCTGGACATGAGTTTTGCCGAAGCATTGGGTGACGCAGGCGGCGATCCGCCTGATGCCTATGAACGCCTGATCATGGATGTTATCCGTGGGAACCAAACTCTATTCATGCGCGGCGATGAAGTCGAAGCTGCATGGGAGTGGACGGATCCAATCATCAACGGTTGGACAGAGCGCGGCGATGTGCCCAAATCCTATGACTCTGGAAGCGATGGCCCAGGGGACGCAGCAACAATGTTGGCCCGCGATGGCCGTTCATGGGGAGCGATTAAATCATGAGTTTTCAAGAATATTCTGACCGCGAAATGCTGATCATCGAAGTTGCCCAAAAAATTGTGGGGGATCTGAAGACAGCACTTTTGACCCAAGAGAATGTTTCATTTGTTGTCCCCGGCGGTACGACGCCTGGCCCAATTTTTGATATTCTGTGTGCCGCTGACATTGAATGGAACCGCGTGCACGTCATGCTGAGTGATGAGCGCTGGGTGCCGGACGATAATGACCGCTCAAACGCAAAGCTTTTGCGTGATCGTCTATTGGTCAATCGCGCGGCGGCTGCAAAGTTTACGCCGTTCTATGTGCCTGATGTTGAAGTAGCGGATGCTTGTAAGGATGTGTCAGAAAAGCTTGCGTCTGAGTGGCCGATTTCTGTTTTGGTATTGGGCATGGGGGCTGACATGCACACCGCGTCATTGTTCCCGCAGGCGAACGGTTTGGATGCCGCATTGAGAGCGGATGCTGATGCATTATTGCCAATTCAGGCAGAAGGCCAAGAACAGCGCGTCACACTGAGCGCCCCAGTTCTGAACAGCGCCATTTCTAAACACATCGTCATCTTTGGTGATGACAAACGTGCAGCACTTGATGTTGCTAAAGGATCTTTGCCAGAGGTTGCACCCGTTGCGGCCGTTCTGGACGGTGCAACAATTCACTGGGCTGTATAAATGACTGATAAAATGAACGCTGCTTGGTCTGCACTCGAAACTTTGGAAACCGGCGTTAACGACCGCCATATGCTTAGTTTGTTTGAAGCCGACGCGTCACGTGCGGATACGTTCCAATGCACAGCTGGCGATATGTTGTTGGATTACTCCAAAACCAACATTGATGGCGCAGCCAAGACGGCGCTATTGGCATTGGCCGAAGCGGCAAACGTAAATGAACGCCGCGCTGCGATGTTTGGTGGCGCTGTCATCAACGAAACAGAAGGGCGTGCTGTTCTTCATACCGCACTGCGTAACCTTGATGGCGATCCGGTTTTGGTAGACGGCGCTGATGTCATGCCAGAGGTGCACGCAACCTTGAACCGCATGGGTGATTACGCGGATCTGGTCCGCTCAAGCGGAATCACCGACGTGATCAACATTGGGATCGGTGGATCTGACCTTGGTCCGGCGATGGCAGTTATGGCGCTGAGCCCGTACCACGATGGTCCACGCGTTCACTTCGTATCAAACGTAGACGGCGCAGATGTGTCTGACACGTTGCGGGGGCTGGATGCTAAAACAACGTTGGTAATTGTTGCCTCTAAAACTTTTGGCACAATCGAGACGATGACAAACGCCCGCACTGCGCGCGCTTGGATGCTTGAGAACGGTGGTAAACCGGATGAACAGTTTGCGGCCCTCAGCACTTCAGAAGAACGCACAGCAGCATTTGGTATTCCAGCTGAACGCGTTTTCGGCTTTGAAGACTGGGTAGGTGGTCGCTACTCCATGTGGGGCCCAATTGGCCTTAGCCTGATGATTGGCATCGGTCGTGAAGCGTTCACAGCGTTCTTGCGTGGTGGCCAAGCTATGGACACACATTTCTGTGCTGCAGAGGGTGCAGAGAACATGCCGTTGATGCATGCGCTTGTTGGTATTTGGCACAACCAAATCTGTGGCCACGCGACACGTGCTGTTTTGCCATATGACCAACGCCTTGGCCTACTTCCTGCGTATTTCCAACAGCTTGAGATGGAAAGCAACGGTAAGAGCGTCGCAATGGATGGCACGCAGTTACCGCGCCACAGTGGTCCTGTTGTTTGGGGCGAACCTGGCACGAATGGTCAACACGCATTTTACCAGTTGATCCACCAAGGCACCCGCGTCATTCCGTGTGAATTCATGGTTGCGGCGGAAGGGCATGAGCCGGACCTAGCGCATCACCACCAATTGCTGGTCGCGAACTGTTTAGCGCAATCAGAGGCATTGATGCGTGGCCGTTCATTGGATGAAGCACGCGAAATCATGGCTGCCAAAGGCCTGACAGGTGACGAGCTTGAACGCCAAGCTGCACATCGCGTCTTTGCTGGTAACCGTCCGTCGGTGACAATTGCGTATCCAAAACTGGATCCGTTCGTTTTGGGTCAGATCATCTCGCTTTATGAGCACCGTGTCTTTGTTGAAGGCGTCATTTTGGGCCTGAATTCATATGACCAATGGGGTGTTGAACTGGGTAAAGAGCTGGCAACAGCACTTGAACCAGTCGTGGCTGGCACGCAATCAGCCGATGATAAAGATGGATCGACCCGCGGTCTGGTGGATTACGTACAGCGCCATCGCGCTTAATCACTTTTACATAACGTAATTTGGCAAGCCTTGCGCGCAGGGCTTGCCAGATCAACTTACGCTTGGCAGGGTTCTCTTATCAGAGGACGCGCAGCCTATGACGCGCCTTTACATATCAAATATGGAGGTGCCGATGCTTGGCCAAATGATGACGTCCGCTTTGACAATACAATCCCTAGTGGATCATGCCGCTCGTTATCACACGGGGACTGAGGTGTATTCTGTCAACACCGGTGGTGGGGTGGAGGAGACCACTTGGGGCCAAGTTGGAGCCAATGCACACCGCCTTGGGCACGCATTGTCCAAGCTGGGTCTGGAACCACAGGCCCGGTGTGGCACGATTGCGTGGAACAATCGCCGCCATTTGGAAATTTACTTTGGCGTCTCAGGTGCTGGGTTTGTCTGCCATACAATCAATCCGCGTCTTTTCCCCGAACAATTGGTCTACATTTTGAACCATGCGGATGACAAAGTGCTGTTTGTGGACCGTACCTTTATCCCGCTTGTGGCTGCGATCCGTGACAAACTACCCAATCTTGAGCACATCGTTTTGATGGAAGGTCGCGATGAAAGTGCCGCAGAAGTTATTGACGGGTTGGTTTTTTATGATGAGCTGATTGCGGATTGTGATCCAGTATATGTATGGCCTGAGCTTGATGAGAACACGGCTTCAAGTCTTTGTTATACCTCAGGAACCACAGGAAACCCAAAGGGAGTTTTATATTCCCATCGCTCTACCGTATTGCATGCTTTGGCGTCTAATTTGACCGACTGTATCGGATATTCTGCAATGGACGTTGTGCTGCCAGTCGTGCCGATGTTCCACGTCAACGCCTGGGGCACGCCCTATGCCTGTGCGATGACAGGCGCGCGGATGGTGATGCCGGGGCCTGGCTTAGACGGTGCTTCACTGGTTGCCTTGATCGACAAGTATAACGTTACGACCGCCCTGGGCGTTCCGACGATTTGGTTGGGTCTTCTAGGTGAAGCGGAAAAAGCGGGCTCGCAACTTGCGTCCTTGAAGCGAACGGTTGT
>JAGSGK010000243.1 GCA_023955215.1 Paracoccaceae bacterium | reverse complement strand
TCGTTTGACACCTTAACCGGCGGCGACGGCGATGACCGATTTGAATTGATTTTCACGGGTATTGAATTTGACAGCGAAGCCCCGGATAGAGGTGTCGTGACGACGATCACCGATTTTGTCCCTAGCGAAGACGTGCTTGTTCTGCCGCTCGACATCCAAAGCAGTAACGGTTCTGCCGATGTGCCTATTACCTTCCAAATCGTTCAAGATGATGATGGCACTTATACTGACGTTATTTTTTCAGCTGTAGACCCCGCGGCGACAGCAACAGAAACAGCCATTACGACGACCGCAACAATTCGCTTGTTGGGCACCACCAATTTGACGAATGCCGATGTTGTTCAGGCCGATCTTGAACGCACAAACATCAGCCAAATTTAACAAAATCGCCAATTTGAGGCGCGTCAATTAACACTTTTTTCTGATGCTAGGATTGGCAAACTGTAAACTGTACAAAACAGCAGGCAATCTGCACAGTCTTGCGCAAAACCTATGGTTTTGGGCAAAATAGCCCCCACAAAACTGCACAGTTTAGCGCGTGATTTGTACAGTTTGGGCTGTTTCTGGACCATTTTTTGGCAAAACAAGTACAGCATTCTTCAGGTTAACACTGCGCACTTAGGTCGGTTCGACCACCGGCGTGCCCAACCCTTCAAGCACGTTAATCGCACGTCTTTGGCGCGCAACTGTGCCCTTTGGTGGATAGACTTGTTTGGTCGCTTCAACCATCACCGCACCACCGGCAACCATAGCTGGCATATGCACCCCAATCCGCTCAAACATGGGCGCGGACTTCATCCAAATTCGCTTACCTGACGGCAACTGATACAACGCGCCCATATGCCGTTCTGGCACGAATTGGTGCCGCCGCAGCTCAGCCTCTAACTGCCCCACAGAATAAGGCCGCCCATAGCCAAAAGGTGTACCATCGCGCCGTGCCCAAACCCCTGCCCGATTGGGTACGATGAACAGCACTTTGCCCCCCGGCCCCAAGACACGCCAGCATTCTTCAAGCAGGTCAAAAGAATGATGAGAGGTTTCAAGGCCATGTAAAACAACAAGTTTATCAACATGCCCTGTTTCGATCGGCCACCGTGTTTCCTCGGTCAGCACTGACACATTGGGTTCATTGGCTGGCCACGGCATCACGCCTTGGGGTCCCGGCATAAGCGCTATAACCCGTCGCGCATCCTCAAGATATGGGCGCAATAAAGGCGCTGCAAAACCATAACCCACAACGGTTTGCCCCTTTGCCTCGGGCCAGATGTTCAACATCTGTGTGCGCAACGATTTCTGCGCCGCACGCCCAAGCGTGCTGCGGTAATAGAAGTTCCTCAAATCTTGTACATCAAGGTGCATTGCAGACACTTCCCCAATAGGTCAAATTAGGATCAAATCACCTTGCAGTGTAACAACCATCAGGTAAATGGCCATGCCCCTTGAGATCGTCACAATCCCCTGCCTTCAAGACAACTATGCCTATTTGATCCATGATGCCGCAAGTGGCCAAACCGCCCTTGTCGACGTGCCAGAAGCATCACCTATCTTGGCTGAATTAAACCAACGAGGCTGGGCACTTAGCGGAGTATGGATTACGCACCACCATCCGGATCACGTTGACGGGCTGCTAGAAGTTCTGGCGCAGCATCCGGCAAAAGTTGTGGGTTCAAAGGGGGACGCGCACCGCCTGCCCCCACTGGATGTGGCTGTGGCGGATGCTGACAATTTCAGCTTTGGTGGCGAAACGGTTCAAGTCTTGGACATGTCGGGCCACACCATCGACCACATCGCATTCTATTTGCCAGCATCTGATGCGTTTTTCACGGCTGACAGCCTAATGGTGATGGGCTGCGGACGCCTGTTTGAAGGGACACCTGCACAGATGTATGCGAGCCTACAAAAAACTGCAGAAATGCCCCCCCAAACCCGCATCTATTCAGGCCACGAATACACCGCCAGCAACGCCTCTTTTGCCACAACGGTTGATCCTACTAATCCGGCACTTATATTGCGTATCAAGGACATTGAAGACAAACGCGCAAATGGACTGCCAACCATCCCTTCAACTTTGGAATTAGAACGTGAAACCAACCCATTCTTGCGGGCAGACAACCCCGAAATCCAAGAACACCTAAACCTAACCGGCGCATCCCACATTGATGTCTTCACTGAGATTCGCGCCCGTAAAGATAGGTTTTGACGAAAACTTGATAGCAGGTTGATCAATTATATCGGCTTTTCAGGCCCTTTTGTAAAAGAAAGCACTTGAAGCTGGCCACCGATCAACCAAACTCTAACTGTATAATGCCACGGATGGTTCAGCCGCGAGATTGCTCGCATCCCTAAACCGCCCCGATCGACAGGAGCACAACGTGCCTTCATTTTCGACCACACTAGAAAAAGCCATCCACGCAGCACTTGCGCTGGCAAATGATCGTCATCACGAGTTCGCAACTCTCGAGCATTTATTGCTGACGTTGCTGGATGAACCAGATGCGAAAAAAGTGATGCAGGCCTGTTCTGTTGACGCTGACGAACTGCGCGGTGCGCTTGTTAAATTCATCGACGAAGAATTGGCAAATCTGATCACCGATATTGATGGTTCTGAGGCAGTGCCAACAGCTGCGTTCCAACGTGTTATTCAACGCGCCGCTATACATGTTCAGTCATCGGGCCGAACAGAGGTCACAGGTGCCAATGTCATCGTTGCCATCTTTGCCGAACGTGAATCAAACGCAGCCTTCTTCCTGCAAGAGCAGGACATGACACGTTATGACGCTGTCAATTTTATCGCCCACGGCGTGGCCAAAGACCCGGAGTACGGAGAAGAACGTGCCGTTTCAGGAACCCCTGATGGTCTGGACGATGATCTGGGTGTCACGGACGGCGAAAAGAAAGAAAGCGCACTCGAAAAATACTGCGTAGACTTGAACGTGAAATCGCGCGAAGGCGACATTGATCCGTTGATCGGCCGCGACAGCGAAGTTGAACGCTGTATCCAAGTGCTTTGCCGTCGCCGTAAAAATAACCCGCTTTTGGTTGGTGATCCAGGCGTAGGCAAAACCGCTATCGCAGAGGGTCTTGCCCGTAAGATCGTTGCGGGAGAGACACCTGAAGTGCTGTCTGAAACCACCATCTTCTCGCTCGATATGGGCGCATTGCTTGCAGGCACGCGTTACCGCGGTGACTTTGAAGAGCGTCTAAAAGCAGTTGTGACTGAGCTAGAAGCACATGACGACGCTGTCCTGTTCATCGATGAAATCCACACGGTTATCGGCGCTGGTGCCACATCGGGTGGGGCAATGGACGCCTCTAATTTGCTCAAGCCTGCTCTTGCCGGTGGTAAACTACGCACGATGGGTTCAACGACCTATCAAGAGTTCCGCCAGCACTTTGAGAAGGATCGCGCCTTAAGCCGTCGTTTCCAAAAGATCGACGTGAACGAGCCATCCGTTGAGGATGCCGTGAAAATTCTGCGTGGTATCAAGTCGTATTTTGAGGACCATCACTCGGTCAAATACACTGCTGATGCGATCAAATCCTCTGTTGAATTGGCTGCCCGTTATATCAACGATCGCAAATTGCCAGACAGCGCAATTGACGTGATCGACGAGGCAGGTGCTGCACAGCATTTGATCCCCGCAGCAAAGCGCCGCAAGACAATTGGTATCAAAGAGGTCGAAGCCGTTGTGGCCAAGATCGCGCGCATCCCGCCAAAAAGCGTCTCCAAAGACGATGCCGTTGTATTGCGCGATCTAGAGACATCGTTAAAACGCGTTGTCTTTGGTCAGGACAAGGCAATCGAAGCACTGTCCAGCGCGATCAAACTTGCCCGTGCAGGACTGCGTGAACCAGAAAAGCCAATTGGTAATTATCTTTTTGCTGGCCCTACAGGTGTTGGTAAAACTGAAGTCGCCAAACAGCTTGCAGATACGCTTGGCGTTGAACTTCTGCGCTTTGACATGTCGGAATATATGGAAAAGCACGCCGTTTCACGTTTGATTGGCGCCCCTCCCGGCTATGTCGGCTTTGACCAAGGCGGCATGTTAACGGACGGTATCGACCAACATCCGCATTGCGTGCTGTTGCTTGATGAAATGGAAAAAGCGCACCCCGATGTTTACAATATCCTGCTCCAAGTTATGGACCACGGTAAGCTGACGGATCACAACGGCCGAACCGTTGATTTCCGTAATGTGGTGTTGATCATGACATCAAATGCCGGTGCTGCAGAGCAAGCGAAAGAAGCCATCGGCTTTGGTCGCGACAGCCGCGTTGGCGAAGACACTGCAGCTATTGAGCGGACATTTACGCCAGAGTTCCGCAACCGCCTGGATGCAGTCATCAGCTTCTCCCGTCTTCCGAAGGAAGTCATCAATCAGGTTGTTGAAAAGTTTGTTCTGCAGCTTGAAGCGCAGTTGATGGATCGCAACGTGACGATTGAACTGACCAAAGCAGCCGCTGCTTGGTTGGGTGATCGCGGCTATGATGAGAAAATGGGTGCGCGGCCACTTGGGCGCGTCATTCAAGAACACATTAAGAAACCACTGGCCGAGGAGCTATTGTTTGGCAAATTGACCAAAGGTGGCGTTGTCAAAGTTGGCGTTAAAGGCGGAGAGTTGGACATCAAGATCGAAGGTTTGGCCAAACCGCGCATTTCCGGTGACAAGCCACCTTTGCTTACTGCAGAATGATCCGCGCCAGCCTAACAGCCGTCGTAGCCCGTTGTGCCGCGACCACGTATGTTGGTGCACAAGAGTTGGTTCTATCGTCCCCCATTGATTGTTCACTGGGGGACGATTGCTACATCCAGCAATATGTTGATCACACAGATGGTGAAGGTATATCCGATTTTCGCTGCT
>JAGSGK010000184.1 GCA_023955215.1 Paracoccaceae bacterium | reverse complement strand
GTTTGGCTGTACATTTCTATTCACGCACCAATTTCAAGCTGAACCGTGCCGCTGCTCTCGCTGAGTGGCGTCAATTATTGAGCGCATAGATTTAGGCTGCGCTAGCAATCCGATGCTGATTTTTAATTTTACAGCTCCAATGGAAGGCGTGTCTCGACAAGCTTTGTCCAGAACGAAATGCCGTAAGGGATCGCTTCGTCTGCAAAATCGAATTTGGGATTATGCAGCCCTGCCGTGTCGCCGTTCCCCAAGTTGATGACGGCACCAGGGACTTTCGCCAACATAAATGAGAAGTCCTCACCACTCAGTCGTGGGGGACAATTTTCGTCAACAGCGGCTTTGCCGGCCACGCTACGGGCCGCCTGGAGTGCGTACTCTGACGGGTCACGATGGTTGGTGTTGATTGGGCATTTGCGTTGATAGTCCAGCTTGATCTTTACCTTGTGGCTCAGATCTACCCCGTCACAGATTTCTCCAATGCGCTTTTCTATGATGTCTTGGGTGTCGGCGTGCAATGTGCGCACGGTGCCCCGCATCACAGCGTATTGTGGCACCACATTAAACGCTTCTCCAGATTGGATTGCGGTCACTGAGATCAAGCCATTGCGTATGGGGTCGGTATCGCGCGTGATTATGGTCTGTATTGCATTATAAATCGCATTTGCAGCCGCAATAGGATCGTTTCCGTGATGGGGACGAGCGGCATGTGATCCGTTGCCTTCGATTTGGATTTCAAATGTGTCGGCTGCTGCATGAGATGGGCCATGGCACAGTGCAAATTCGCCAACTGGTAATCCTGGCATATTGTGCATGCCATAAATTTCCAAGATGTCGAATTTTTCAAATAGCCCATCTTTAATCATTGCATTTGCGCCAACGCCGCCTTCTTCAGCCGGTTGGAAGACTAAGGCAACGCGGCCAGCAAAATTACGTGTTTCCTGCAAATATTGCGCGGCACCCAGTAACATTGCTGTATGACCGTCATGTCCACAGGCATGCATCTTCCCATTCTCGTTTGACTTGTGGGAAATGTCGGAAATTTCGAGTATAGGCAAAGCGTCCATATCGGATCTTAGTCCAATTGTTGGGCCATCCTTCTGACCTTCAATAATCGCTACCACACCTGTTTTTCCTAATCCGGTGGACACATTGGTTATGCCATTTTTTGCAAGTGTGTTTAGTATGAATTCTTGTGTTTTTGGCAGGTCGAAAAGGAGTTCAGGATTCTGATGCAACCAGTGCCGCCACTCCGTAACTTCGGGAACCAGAGATGAAATGCGGTTATTAAAAAGCTCAGGCAACGCGGCCTCCTATTTTACGTCAAGAATAGGCTACGCAACAGCAGCGAAGATAATTAACTGAAATTTTTTATATAATTATTCCTCATCCCAAGATCGAATGTCTAATCTGCTTGTCCAATCGGTCTGGATAAGCCTGCTAGCCCAGATTTCATCTAGTTTATCTTGTGCCATTTTTGCACGTTTGCGAACAGGAATCAGAAATTCGCGCAGAGACTCGCTAAGGTCATATTCGCGCCAGGCTACGCCAAATGAAAGTTTGAGATCTTCTTCCGCTAGGGGTTTGAGTGGAAGGTTCGGCATATACATCGTACCCATCCACTCAGGTACAAACGCAACCCCAATGCCCCGGGCCACAAGCTGCATGGTCGTAGATTTATCGATGACCTCCATGATGATATTCGGGCGTATTCCCGCCCTTCCAAAACCATCCATAATAATTCTGTTGAGTTGCGGGCGTGCGTGGATGGGATATGAGATGACTGGATCATTCTCCAGTTCTGTAATCGAGATTGCACCCGGACGATTGGCAAGTCGGTGATCTCTTGGCAAAACCACATAGACGCGCTCTTGCAAAAGTAATTCAAAATTGTGTCCAGAGTGGATTGTTGTTGGGCGAAAAAACGCAATATCGATGTGATGGCTCTCTAGGCGTTTAATCTGATCTTCAGAGCTGGTGGCCTCGGTCATTGTTAGGGATACGGAGGGAAACTTGGCGGTGAACTTCTTCAGAATAGGTGGCAAATACCAGATTAAAGCGCCATCAATGCCACCAATGCGCAGACGATCAAGCCTGTTTTCCGCCGCTGCGCTAGCCGCAGAGACACCGTTTTCAAGTGTGTTCAGGGTGTTTCGTACGCTCTCCAGAAAAACTGCTCCAGCCTGCGTCAAGCTGACATGTCGGGTGGTTCTAAAAAACAACTTAAATCCCAGCTCGCCTTCTAGGTCTTTAATTTTAGAAGAGACTGCGGCCTGTGCCATCCCAACTCGCTCTGCTGCAATGCGAAAGTGCAATTCTTCTGCGACGGCGACAAAGGCTCGAAGTTGCCGGAGATCCATATAAATTCTCTATCAATTACTGCTATTGTTCGCTTTTTTTATTCAATAGTTCGCTCTTATTCAATCCTTAGTTCTGAAGTTAACATTCGAAAGATCAAAAACCAGTCTCCGTCTTAGTTTGTACTTAAGAGACACGCCGCAGACGAGAGCCAACAAAACGAAGTGGAGAATACAATGTCCAAATTCGGAAGATTTCTAGCAGCATCAGCATTGATGGGCGCTTTTGCGACTTCAGCGATGGCTGAAAAAAGCTTTGATTATGCTTTCCAAGGCAGCCTTAAAAGTCTTGACCCATATACTTTGCGTGAGACATTCACCTTGGGTATTCTCACCAATGTCTACGAAGGATTGATAAAACGCGGTCCAAACTTAGAAATCCTGCCCGGTCTGGCCGATAGCTGGGAAGTTATAGAGCCAACGCGCTGGCGGTTTCACCTTCGCAAAGGGGTTAAGTTCCACAACGGGAACGATTTCACCGCTGAAGACGTTGTGTTTTCTGCTGAACGCTTGAATTCCGAAGGCTCTGATATGAAAGGCCGGGTTCCGAGCGATGCCACTTTTGAAATCGTTGACGACTATACAGTGGACTTCATTTTGGCCTCGCCCAACCCAATCCTGCACTATGAGTGGGAACTGTGGTCAATTATCGACAAAGACTGGGCAGAAACCAATGACTCTGTGCGTGTGACCTCAGCTTCAGACACTGCAGAAACCCCGATTTCAATGATGGCGAACGGCACAGGTCCGTTCAAGATTACTGAGCACACTGCTGGCGTAAACACAAAGTTCGAAGCTAACGAAAATTGGTGGAACTGGGAAAACCGAGAGTTCAACATCGATAAAGTGAATTTCACGTCAATCTCTGCTGATGCCACACGCGTTGCTGCTTTGTTGTCTGGCGAAATGGATATGGTTTATCCGGTTCCAACCCAGGACATAAAACGTATCAACAGCAGCAGCACACTTGCGGCTTTGACAGGTCCTGAACTGCGCACAATCTTCCTTGGTATGGACCAACGTCGTGATGAGCTGTTAAACTCTTCGGTAAAGGGCAAAAATCCGTTTAAAGATATCCGTGTCCGTCAAGCGTTCTTCCATGCGATTAATGCTGAGGCGATTTCGTCGCGGATCATGCGCAAGCAGGCCGCTCCCTCTGCACTTATGATCTCGCCGTTCCTCTTTGACAATGCTGACCAGTTTGAGCGTCTTGCATATGACCCAGACAAAGCGAAAGCACTGCTTACAGAGGCTGGGTATCCAGATGGATTTGAGATTCGGATAGACTGCCCGAATGATCGCTATGTCAATGATGAGTCCATCTGTCAGGCTGTGGCTGCAATGATGGCGAAAGTTGGCATAAAGGTGAACGTGAATGCCCAACCAAAGGCACAGTACTTTGCAAAAATTCTGGCATCTGGCGGGTATGAAACTTCATTTTACCTGCTGGGCTGGACACCTGGTTCTTTGGACAGCCACAACATCTTTGCCAACCTTTATGGGTGCCGTGACGATGCTGGTAAAGGTGGAATGTTCAACATTGGTGGATATTGCAACCCAGAAGTTGACGCGCTTGCAAAGGAAATTCTTGTTGAAAACGATGCTGCGAAACGTCTGGATCTCGTAACCCAAGCTTATAAAATCGTAACCGATGAAGTGGGATACTTACCGCTGCATCAGCAAGGTCTAGCTTGGGGTGTATCGAAAGACGTGAGCGTCGCCCAACGTGCTGACAACGTTCTGCGATTTGAGCATATCACAAAGAACTAAGACCAAATGTCCTGCGGCGATCGTCGCAGGGCCTTACTTACCATAAAAACGGGCCGCGCTGCGGTACCATGGGATAGCTATGCTCGCATTCATTATCAAACGCTTCGTACAATCCCTTGTCGTCATGCTGGTCGTCGGTTTGATTGCATTCGTTATGTTTCGTTTTGTTGGTGATCCAGTCGATCAGATGGTGGGTTTGGAAACCTCTATAGAAGACCGCGAACGTCTAAGAGAGGTACTTGGGTTGAACGCTCGATTGCCAATGCAATATTGGAATTTTATTTCTAGCGCCGCTCAAGGCGATTTTGGAACATCCTACCAATTCAAACGTCCCGTTGCAGACATGCTTGGAGATCGATTGCCCGCAACTCTCGAGCTGGCTCTCGTATCGGCCATTTTTGCCTTGTGTGCAGGAATTCCTATGGGCGTTTTCACCGCTCTATATAAAGACAGTGTTCTGACAAAGCTGTTTCAAGCGGTCTCGCTTGTTGGTATCTCTTTGCCGACATTCCTGATAGGCATTCTTCTAATCTATGTCTTTTCGGTTCAATTACAATGGCTTCCAAGTTTTGGGCGCGGAGAGGTTGTTGACATCGCAGGATGGTCCACCGGATTGCTAACAAGTTCTGGTTTGAAGGCTCTGATTTTACCGGCGATCACTTTGGGATTGTTCCAGATGACGCTAATTATGCGGTTGGTGCGCTCTGAGATGATGGAAATTCTGCGTAGCGACTTTATCAAATTTGCCCGCGCAAGAGGTCTAACCCCGCGGGCTGTCCACTTTGGGCATGCTTTGAAAAACACCATGATCCCCGTCATCACAATTACTGGTTTGCAACTTGGGTCGATCATTGCCTTTGCCATTATCACCGAAACCGTCTTTCAATGGCCTGGTATCGGGCTGATGTTCCTGCAAGCGGTGCAAGACGTTGATGTACCAATCATGGCAGCTTACCTTCTCATGATCGCGTTTCTTTTTGTTTTCATCAACTTGATCGTTGACATCCTTTACGTCGTTGTCGACCCACGTATCCACATTGAGAAGGCTTAAAAATGCCCATGAACAAAGAGACAGGCAGAAAAATGAGCTTGATCGTCCGTATTCTTGACAGTGACATCTGGTACTCCTTTACACGTTCCAAAGTCACCATGATCGCCGCACTCATAACTTTTCTAATCTTCGCCTCAGCGCTGTTCGCCCCAATTATTTCCCCCCATAATCCGTTTGATTTGGCTTCCTTGTCGCTGATGGATTCACTTTTACCGCCCGCATGGAGCGCTGAAGGAGATCCAAATTATCTACTTGGAACCGATGATCAGGGACGTGATGTCCTTTCAACCATTCTTTACGGCTCGCGTATCTCGCTCGCCGTCGGTCTGGTCTCGGTTGCTTTCGCAGCGGTTCTTGGGATCACTCTGGGTTTGATTGCAGGCTATATGGGTGGTCGTGTTGATGCGATCATCATGCGCATCGCGGATGTTCAACTGTCCTTCCCAGCGATCCTGATCGCGCTGTTGATCGCTGGAACAGTAAATGCCTTGGCCGATGGAATGGATCGCGAACGGTCAGCTTTCACGGTCCTGATAATTTCCATCGGCCTGTCTTTCTGGGTACAATACGCTCGGACGGTTCGATCTTCCACGTTGGTGGAACGCAATAAAGAATACGTTCAGGCCGCGCGCCTGATCGGTTTGCATCCATTTCTGATCATGCTGCGTCACGTTCTTCCAAACGTCATGGGCCCAGTTCTGGTTATTGCAACAATTAACCTGGCTCTGGCCGTGATCACCGAAGCCACCTTGTCATTTCTGGGTGTAGGTATTCCTGGCACCCAGCCCTCTTTGGGCACGATGATTAGAACCGGAAACGATTTCCTGTTTTCCGGCGAATGGTGGATCACACTCTTCCCTGGCGCAATGCTCGCTATTCTTGTTCTGGCGGTAAACTTGCTTGGCGATTGGCTGCGTGATGCCCTTAACCCGAAACTGAGGTAAAACCATGAGTGATATTCTTCTAAGCGTTAAAAACCTTGTGGTCGAATTCCCTACTCGCCGTGGAATCCTAACAGCC